>NZ_JACSMC010000061.1:0-3222 GCF_018618435.1 Exiguobacterium sp. s150
ATTGGCCCTGGCATTAAGTCGTCATGTATCGGTCCCTGAATCGCTACGTGACCGAGAAATGGCTCGCCAGTATGTTCGATCTTCACTGCTTGATTTACAGGACGACCGGGCAGAGGATGTGGCTAAGATGCTTAGTATGGCAGCGCGACGTGCCTACAACACTCCTGAAAGTGCGTTCTCGGTAGATATGAAAGTGAAGTTAGAAGAAAAGCGTAATCGATTCAAGATGCGTGGATTGCGGGTAAAATCTTAATTGGACCAAGTGGAGTCATTTTTATACTCTCATGAGGTTATGATTCTACGTATAAATGGAGCTTTTTTGGTCAAATCATTGAACATGTATCAAATGACTTCTTCAAACCGTTAAATACTTTCTTTGTAATAAACATAAGGGTACTAGATTCAGTCACTGGTTGACTCAGTCTAGTACCCTTTTCGTATCATTGTTTATTTTGTTGGGTATTACGCACACGCAGGACCGCGAGCTCGACCTGTTCCTGTAACCGGTTCTCGAACGCCTCTTTTTCACGACGGAGGATCTGCACTTCCAGGTGAAGTTTTTGGTTCTCCTCTTCAAGTTGGTCGTTTCGTCGCGTTCGTGCCTTCAACTCGTCAATCGTGTCCATCAGGCTCTGGTTTTGACGATTGAGCTGGCTGCGCTCTTGCTCGAGCTTCCTGACGTCTTCCTCTAACTTAAAGACCAATTTCTTCTGGGCCTTTAGTTCCTCTTTGAAAGAGGCGCGTTCGGTCTCGAGGGCGTCCTGAGCATACTGTTTCTCGGCGAACAGGAGCTCCACTTGATGTTGAAGTGGAAGTAATTCCTGTTCGTGGGCCGCGACTTGACGCTCATAGTCCTCTTTGAGCTGTTGCGATTCTATGATGATACTTTGCTCAAGGTCATGAATCGTCTTTTGATAGCGTGAACGGATCCGTTCGTGTTCCTTTGTCCGAAGCTCTAGCCGCGTGGCACGTTCATTGAAGAGGGACAGCACCTGATTCAATGCCGCCTGGAGAGCGTCGTTCTCCTCACTGATCAATGGATCTGGAACCTGTTTATCAGCCAAGGTGATCAGTTCTTCAAATAATTGATTCGTCGACAGCTGCCGCTGTTCCGACAACCGCTGGATGTGTTCTTTTACCTCTTGTGAGACTCGAAAAGAGGTCACTTTGGTTTCATTAGACTGCACAGGATTCACCACTTTACCATTTGATAGATTTCTCATTTGAACGCATGTTGACTCGCATTCATCTCACTTCCATTTTCGCGTATTTACTACGTAAACACAAGACGAGGCATTGCTGACAAGCCTAATCCATTTCGACGTCGAAATGTATACATTTTAAAGTGTTCTCGTCACTTTTGATTAGATATGACCATATGTCAAGGACTCTGTATACACAAACTCCAGATTGATCAGGAGGCATTAATACCGAGACTAGACGGTTCGAGATCGAGGTTACGAAGGTCTCGATGAACGCCTCAAGGAATCTTCCAACAACCGGGACTCTTCTATCAGTTCTTTCAACGTATCGCTATATGGATTCAATGAGATTTGAGTATGTCCGATGCTTCCGTAACTGAACGAACGCTGCATCAACACACCCAGAAATGTCAGCTTGTCTGTACTCGTGTAAAACGATATGAATTCCGGGTCAGCGCTTAATCTCACCAAGAGAGCAACCTCACGTTCTTGAGAGGGAAGTTGTTGAAAGACTGGATCACCGATCGATTGATAATAGGCGTCACAAGCGTACAGTGGAGTAAATTTATGCTCGAGAGCAGCCGCGTGGTCATAGATGAGTTCAAAATGGCGAAGGTCGTTGTCATTCACTTGTGACAGAAGATGCAAGAAGAAAGCGGACTCACTACTTGCGGCGAGTTCTGGCCGGGCAAACACTTTCGCAGAGTAGATGGCCAATAGAATGGTCGCCTGATAAGAGTGATTGGTCTCCGAAATCTCTTTGGCACGGGCGATGAACAGTTTGACGACATCATCGCGTGTCTTGAACTCGTCCATGAGCCAGGACATGTTCTCGAGGGTCATATCGCCTTCCGAATACAGTTTCCATGCGAGATAGTCCATGAAGCGGCGCCGGTACTTCACATAGGGAGACTTTGCGAGCTCATCGGAAAGGTTGACCGAGAGAAGTTGGATTGGATTTGTTACTATTTCAAAAGCAAGGGCTCCGTAATGACCGAGTGACGCGGCAGACTCTAAAACAAGTTTAGGGGCATATTTGACGACTTTGCGGATTGCCTCCCACAAGCGGCTGATTGGACGCTTCGGACAATTATCGACCAACCGCGATCACATGCCCGACAACCATAAGCTCTACATCGACCAGACCCCGGAGAACGCAAAAGACTGGGCAGACGCGATCGGTCCGAACACCTTGAAGGTGATCGATTTCCTTCTGGGCACTGCTCAAACCGAGCGATTGGCACTCCAATCCATCTTCACGCTGAAGAAGCTGGAGCGACGTTATTCCAAGTATGAGATCGAGCGTGCCTGTAAGATGGTCGTCTCCATGACCAACAGACCGACGGTCAAGGGCATCCAGAGCATCCTGTCGAAAAACAAGAAGAGCGACGCCGAGCAGGAGTTGAAACGCAAGACGGAAACTGCCAACAATCACTATGGCTTCATGCGTGGTGCGGCATACTATGGGGGAGCCGATAAAGATGAATGAACAGACGATTGCCAAACTGATCGAGATGAAGATGAACGGGATGGCCGAAGCCTACGAGGAACAGTCATCCAATCACGATTTTCAACGCATGGACTTTGATGAACGACTGGCACTACTCGTCGATTTTGAGCATTCCAGACGAAAGAACGGCAAGTTGCACCGGCTGATCCAGGCTGCCTCATTCATCAACTCGAATGCCTGCATCGAGGACATCGAGTACCATGCCGACCGTCGACTGAACAAAGAGCAGATCCTAAAGTTGGCAAGCGAAACTTACACCTTGGACGGTCACAATTTGATTCTGAAGGGACCGACAGGGTCCGGGAAGACCTATCTCGCGACCGCCTTCGGAGTCTCGGCCTGCCGCCAATCGTTCAAGGTGAGATACATCCGTCTGCCTGAACTGTTGGACGAACTGACACTGGCGAAGCTCGCAGCCGACGGGAGCTACCGACGACTCCTCAAAAAGTATACAAAAGTCGACCTACTCATCCTCGATGAATGGCTATTGACCGACTTGACGACTGACGA
>NZ_JACSMC010000062.1:0-3011 GCF_018618435.1 Exiguobacterium sp. s150
TTGTTCCTTGAAAACTGAAGATTCATCAAGACATCAAACCAAAATTTCACATATGGTCCGTGAGGACCGTGTGTCTTAGACGCTAGATCAAGGTAGAAAGGGCGTACGGTGGATGCCTTGGCACTAGGAGCCGATGAAGGACGCGACGAACAGCGAAATGCCCTGGGGAGTGGTAAGTACACTTTGATCCAGGGGTATCCGAATGGGGGAACCCACCGCCGGGAGACTGGCGGGACACCCGTGTGAATACATAGCACGGCGTGAGGCAGACCCGGGGAACTGAAACATCTAAGTACCCGGAGGAAGAGAAAGAAAATTCGATTCCCTGAGTAGCGGCGAGCGAAACGGGAACAGCCCAAACCAGGAAGCATGCTTCCTGGGGTTGTAGGACACTCTATACGGAGTTACAAAGGGATAGGATAGGTGAACGACCTGGAAAGGTCGGCCAGAGAAGGTGACGGCCCTGTAGCCGAAATCCTGTCCCCTCCAGAGTGGATCCTGAGTACGGCGGGACACGTGAAACCCCGTCGGAATCCGGGAGGACCATCTCCCAAGGCTAAATACTTCCTAGTGACCGATAGTGAACCAGTACCGTGAGGGAAAGGTGAAAAGCACCCCGGAAGGGGAGTGAAACAGATCCTGAAACCGTATGCCTACAAGTAGTCAGAGCCCGTTAACGGGTGATGGCGTGCCTTTTGTAGAATGAACCGGCGAGTTACGATGGCGGGCGAGGTTAAGCCGAAAAGGCGGAGCCGCAGCGAAAGCGAGTCTGAACAGGGCGCATCAGTCCGTCGTCGTAGACCCGAAACCAGGTGATCTACCCATGTCCAGGATGAAGGTCAGGTAACACTGACTGGAGGTCCGAACCCACGCACGTTGAAAAGTGCGGGGATGAGGTGTGGGTAGCGGTGAAATGCCAATCGAACCTGGAGATAGCTGGTTCTCTCCGAAATAGCTTTAGGGCTAGCCTCGAGGTGAAGAGTTCTGGAGGTAGAGCACTGATTGGACTAGGGGCCCCCACAGGGTTACCGAATTCAGTCAAACTCCGAATGCCAGTGACTTGTACTCGGGAGTCAGACTGCGAGTGATAAGATCCGTAGTCGAGAGGGAAACAGCCCAGACCATCAGCTAAGGTCCCCAAGTGTATGTTAAGTGGAAAAGGATGTGGCGTTGCACAGACAACTAGGATGTTGGCTTAGAAGCAGCCACCATTCAAAGAGTGCGTAATAGCTCACTAGTCGAGTGACGCCGCGCCGAAAATGTAACGGGGCTAAACATACCACCGAAGCTATGGATCCCGTAAGGGATGGTAGGAGAGCGTTCCAAGCAGCAGTGAAGCGGTATCGTGAGGAGCCGTGGAGCGCTTGGAAGTGAGAATGCCGGTGTGAGTAGCGAAAAGAGGGGTGAGAATCCCCTCCGTCGAAAGCCCAAGGTTTCCTGAGGAAGGCTCGTCCGCTCAGGGTTAGTCTGGACCTAAGCCGAGGCCGAAAGGCGTAGGCGATGGACAACAGGTTGATATTCCTGTACCGCCGTACCACCGTTTGAACGATGGGGGGACGCAGAAGGATAAGGTAACCGTGCGACTGGAAGTGCACGGACAAGCAGCGAGGCCGTCGGGTTGGCAAATCCGCCCGGCATACAAGGTCGAGCTGTGACGTGGAGCCCGTAGGGCGAAGTACCGGATTTCACGCTGCCAAGAAAAGCCTCTAGTAAGGAGGTCGGCGCCAGTACCGTAAACCGACACAGGTAGGCGAGATGAGAATTCTAAGACGCGCGGGATAACTCTCGTTAAGGAACTCGGCAAAATGGTCCCGTAACTTCGGGAGAAGGGACGCTTATGGCAACATAAGCCGCAGTGAATAGGCCCAAACGACTGTTTAGCAAAAACACAGGTCTCTGCTAAATCGCAAGATGAAGTATAGGGGCTGACGCCTGCCCGGTGCTGGAAGGTTAAGGGGATGTGTCATCGCAAGAGAAGCACTGAACCGAAGCCCCAGTAAACGGCGGCCGTAACTATAACGGTCCTAAGGTAGCGAAATTCCTTGTCGGGTAAGTTCCGACCCGCACGAAAGGCGTAACGATTTGGGCACTGTCTCAACGAGAGACCCGGTGAAATCATAGTACCTGTGAAGATGCAGGTTACCCGCGACAGGACGGAAAGACCCCATGGAGCTTTACTACAGCCTGATATTGAGGCTTTGTACGCGATGTACAGGATAGGTGGGAGTTTGTGAAGCCGGAGCGCCAGCTTCGGTGGAGACACCCTTGGGATACCACCCTTTGCGTATAGAGTCTCTAACTCGCAGCCGTGATCCGGCTGGAGGACCGTGTCAGGTGGGTAGTTTGACTGGGGCGGTCGCCTCCTAAACAGTAACGGAGGCGCCCAAAGGTTCCCTCAGAATGGTTGGAAATCATTCGAAGAGTGCAAAGGCAGAAGGGAGCTTGACTGCGAGACCTACAAGTCGAGCAGGGACGAAAGTCGGGCTTAGTGATCCGGTGGTTCCGCATGGAAGGGCCATCGCTCAACGGATAAAAGCTACCCTGGGGATAACAGGCTGATCTCCCCCAAGAGTCCACATCGACGGGGAGGTTTGGCACCTCGATGTCGGCTCATCGCATCCTGGGGCTGGAGTAGGTCCCAAGGGTTGGGCTGTTCGCCCATTAAAGCGGTACGCGAGCTGGGTTCAGAACGTCGTGAGACAGTTCGGTCCCTATCCGTCGTGGGCGCAGGAAATTTGAGGAGAGCTGTCCTTAGTACGAGAGGACCGGGATGGACGCACCGCTGGTGTACCAGTTGTTCCGCCAGGAGCATCGCTGGGTAGCTACGTGCGGACGGGATAAGTGCTGAAAGCATCTAAGCATGAAGCCCCCTCCGAGATGAGATTTCCCTTTGAGCAATCAAGAAAGACCCCTCAGAGACGATGAGGTAGATAGGTCATGGGTGGAAGCGTGGTGACACGTGGAGCTGAATGATACTAATCGGTCGAGGCTTTGATCTAGTCTATGGTTTG
>NZ_JACSMC010000063.1:0-2779 GCF_018618435.1 Exiguobacterium sp. s150
TCCTTCCCCTGCTAACGTCACATCACGTGCTGGAACTGCGGTGATGACCGATCCATTTTACTGCGTCGGCTGGATGAACCTACTCGTTTTAAGAGCGAGTGCAGAACTCTGTCGTTTTTTGTGTCTATGTATCTCAAAGTCTATAAACTAAAATACAAAGATGAGTTTATAGAAAGACGAAAAAAAGACCGTCCAACTGGCGTCTTCCAGTCAAACGGTCTTTGTAGATAGGATTCATACGCTTGTTTTTACTTAAAAAACAGGGTAGTATGTACCTATAAACGTGCCTCCTGAGGTGTTCAGGGGGTACACCGTTTAACCAGTGTTAGCGCACTTGGTTAAACAAAAGCCATTCCATTGATCCTCATCAGAAGCTTCCAACTACTGGTGAGGGGAGGAATGGTTTTTTTCGTCCATGTTTAATTATCTTAATATTAGCAAATTTTTATGCTTCCAGAAAAGATTTTTTTCCGAAAGATTCAAAATCGACCTGACAATTTTTCATTTTGTTCACTTGTTATTTAACTCGGTTAAAATAATAATCAGCATCTGTAACTGCTGAGTTCATAGTAACCATCGCAGTAGCAACTGCCCCGCCACCAGTCGTAAGCGCAAGACCTGCAGCTAAACCACCAGTCATAAATACTGTGATTAGTGAAGCGGCTGTTGTAACCCCAGCAGCTGAAATTACAGCCAACTCAGACGAATTAACTCTTTCCACGGCAGCTCTGAAATTTTTCAAATTCGTTCTGTTACCCGAATTTTCCGAAACAGATTTTCTGCGATCATCACTTCTGATTTGCCAATTCACACGTCCACTGTCAAAGAAGTAAATCTCATATTCTCGGTCTGTAAAAGTATATTGGTATGATTTGTTAACAGAAGATGCTTTCATCTCTGGAGAGAGTTTATTAGTTTGTTGATTTAACGATTGGATTTCATTTAAATTAATAACTTCGGTTGAAATTAGACTATCGTTACTCACATCATATTTTTCAATGGTTAAAACATTCTCCACTTTATTATTAGTTGCTATAGTTATTACATCACTTGTAATTTCTTTTACAATTTTCTGGATTTTATCATCTTTAAGTATTACTATATCGCTTTTTGAATTTTGATCTTCATTAGCAATTGTTTCAGTGCTTAAATTCGGTTTAATCGTACCTAGAGTGCTTGCGTTAGCTAAAGTAGCAGTTGAATTAAGTAACAAAATAGATGATAGAGTCAGGGTAAATACAGTTTTTTTATTCATGCCAATTCTTCTTTTCCATTTTTGTAAATTTATTCTACATCAAAAGTTTAACATACTACTTCCGTGCTAGGTAGGTATTGTGAGATTATTATATCCAGAGAGGAGATGATCATTTGGGACGTAGATTTGAAGTGAAATCCAAACAGCATCTTAGTGGAGGTATTGTCAAAATCGTCGTAGACCTTTATACAGGCGTAAACTATTTAATGACTAGCGGAATTGGGCTGAGTGGCATGACACCTTTATTAGATAAAGACGGTAAAGTAGTAGTGGATGAGGTCAAAAGATGACCTCATCTTTTAATTTCCATTGATGAAATAACTCTTACCCAGTCGTTTTATCAAAGCGTAAACATTGTCGCTCCCCCTTTCTTCGCGAACTAGTTCTAAAAGCAAGCCGTTCAGTCCCCTTCCGAAACCTTTAGCTAAAGCCGTTGCTTTTCTCGACTATCTGGGCGACCATAAAAATACTGCCTGACAAGTGTCAGTATGTAAATGGGCACTCCTTATCTCCGATATCTCGTGAAGGGACGAAAACAACATGCAACGACCACGAATGATCAAACCAAACG
Organism: Exiguobacterium sp. s150; assembly: GCF_018618435.1. Taxonomy (NCBI): domain Bacteria; kingdom Bacillati; phylum Bacillota; class Bacilli; order Caryophanales; genus Exiguobacterium; species Exiguobacterium sp. s150. The sequence continues at coordinate 1,827 of NZ_JACSMC010000063.1, forward strand.
ACATACCAAAACTACTCACGATCGCCGACCTTTCTCTTCGTTGGGATATGCCAAGACAAAGTCTTCACGACAAAAAAGGAGAGAACCAATTCCCTCTCCCCGTACAATATGTCGCGAACAATCGGACGGCCCTCTTCCTCGAAAGCGACATCATCGAATACGAAAAAGAGAATCCGTACATCAAGACACGAGCGCAACGAGAAGCGCGGCGGAATTTCATTTTTAAGTTGTATATGGACGCGAACGACGAATAAAAAAGTGGCACATTTCGTGCCACTTTCGTGTTTTCACTGGCACATTTCGTGCCATTTTTGGACTTTTGATGATATCACGGAAACCCCAGGCCCTGCCTGGGCTATCACGGAAAGTGATAGCAGTTTCCCCTTATGCTCTTTGAACACGATAAAACATTCAAAGAAAGCAATCACATCTATATCAGAAGCTACTAAACGAACGAATTCATTAGACATTAATAGTTAAATTATCAATAAATAAAAAGGAGTTTTCTCATGAAAACAAATAACTTTTTCGATTGGAAATTGATTTTGGATGAAAATTTAAATCCTGTAATTGATGAACAGAATAAAAAAATGGTCGTGATCGATCGCTCCATCGAATTAAATGCAGTCATTTGGTTGGATGAAAATAACGTCATCCAGTTAAAGCCCACATGGGACTGTGTGATTTCAATTGATGATAAAAACAAAGCGATCACAATTCGTCACGCAGATTTTTTAAGAGAAAATAACTAAGCAAAAAGTAGATGTGAAATAGATTAAAAACCGACTGAACTCACTTTAAAAGTTTGTGAATTCAGTCGGTTTTTGGTTTGTTTTTAGACTTTGGCTTGAGACCGTCGTCATTATTGCGTGGAGTTTTTATTTCACGCAACGTAGAGCGAAAACAGTATTTATACGATCTTTTAAATCTAAATTTGACCAAACCAATAAATT
>NZ_JACSMC010000064.1:0-2699 GCF_018618435.1 Exiguobacterium sp. s150
TGTGTGGTAACTTCATTCTACACGAGGCCGTCGCTATGGGCTTTTTTGCGTTCACGTTCAGGTGTTGCACTTAATTTTATAATTCATCAAAATAAAAATTCTTATTTATTTACGGTATCAAATCTAGATGAGAATGATAATGTAGAACAAAGTATACTTTTCGTAAGTAATCCTTTAACGAACCCGTTAATCTCAATTTGGAAACTTCCTGATATATTACTATGGGACTCAATTATCTACGACCCAGTTCATAATGTTTATATTATGGTTAATAGATATGAGCTCATATTTTTTGAGTCCGACTTAAAAACTATTCTGAGGAAAGAAAAATTTATAGATAAAGAAAAATTAAATGTGATGGAAATCTTTTATCATATTCATGTATCGAATGATGGGAATTTTATTGTAATAACATTTAGTCAAAGGGTTTTGATCTTAAGGTTTGATGATTTATCTCCAATCTTTGTAGAAGAGATTCCAGATGCTTGTTTCGCAGAATTTAGCAAAAATGATAAATATTTACTCGTAGGTACATGGTCAAACGGTTTCGTCTTTGAAAATAACTTGAAATAGCTTTTATCATTTGATATTTTCGGATTAAATGGACAAATTAGATTTCACTGTATTAACTCCTAAAAAGATTCCCGATGATTGTACGTTAGAAATCAAAACCTATCCCTGGGGGAAAAAGACCACTTCTTCCATTTTAGACTGCATTTTATGGACAAGAAAGATACCAAATTGATGGTTAGTATTGAGAAGAAAAGGGGATTGCCTCTATACCAAGATCATTTAAGAGTAAAAGGAAGTATTTGAGGCATTACCAAAATAACCAAACCTTTTAAAAAGAGAAACTACATTGAAATAATTAAAAACGAAGCCGAATTTTTTATTGAAAATGGAATAACAAATCCAGAGGAATATTACAAAAATCGTTAGTTCCCTCTTTAACTAAAGTGCGATTCTTCAATAATGAGGGGTCGCTTTTTTGAAGTAACGGGTCAGGATAATTGTAGAATGGGAGGAACTCTTTTTGATTATTAAATTAAATTTTGGTAATGAACATATACAATACATCTCTTGTGCAACTAAAGTGGGTAGAAAGATTAACAAAATTAGAAGAGACTTTGAAAATTGGATCTTTGATGAGAACAAGAATAAAAAGTATTGGGCGTTTGAAAACGGAGAAAAGTATTGTCCAAATTATGATTCAGATGCAATTATAGAATGGTTAAATAATGTAAAGTTCAAAAAAGGCACTGCAAAGGCGAAATTAATCACAGTGCCAAAATCAAAAGTGAAAAAGACATTATATTTTTAGCCGATGTTATAAGGGTGCAAGGTTAATCATAACAGGTATCGGAATAAAACATTGATATTCAATTAACGGGGCAGGATAGTGGAACAAGGAATTTCAATTGAAATAAGAAATTACATGGTAAAATAGTTAAAAAAGGCTGTGTTAAATATGAAAGTTTCTTTAATTGTTGCGATGGGTAAGAATAGAGTGATTGGCAAAGAGAATGACATCCCTTGGAGAATTCCAAAGGATTGGGAGTATGTTAAAAATACTACAAAGAGACATCCGATTATATTAGGTAGAAAAAACCTTGAATCAATTGGAAGAGCTTTACCTCAAAGAAGGAATATTGTCTTAACGAGAGATAAGAATTATAAATTTGAGGGTTGTGAAATTGTCCATTCAATCGAAGATGTGTTTAAGATTTGTAAAAATGAAAAAGAGATTTTTATTTTTGGGGGAGAACAAATTTATAAAATGTTCTTACCTTACGTCGAGAAGATGTATATTACAAAAATTCATCATGAATTCGAAGGGGATACATTTTTTCCAGAAGTAAATTTCAATGAATGGGATGAAGTATCCGTTGAAAAAGGTGTTATGGATGGAGAAAATCCTTATAACTACTATTTTCATGTCTATGAAAGAAAATTGTTAAGCTAACGAAGGCTTTAGTTGAATAATGTAATAAAGATGGACCACACATTAGACATGTCTAATATGTGTGGTCCTTTTAGTGTCAACAGTTTCGCTTTCCTAACCTAAATATAACATTGGCTTTATCCGTACATGCGTGACAACGACAACGACGGCATGGTCGGCGAGTGACGAACCGTTCATGAAACGACGCCCCTCCTAACTGGGGCGTCGTTTTCGTCTCGTCAGACCGCTTTCTTTTGCATCCATTTCATCAAGTTCGAGGTGACACCCCGCGGCAAGAACCGCTCCCCGAAGACGAGCGACTTGTTCGGTAACCCATAGATCGCGACGACTTTCCCTTTTTCCCATGCCCTGTAGCCGAACTCGGCCACGTCTTTTGCCGGGACAGGCCGGAACCGCTGGAACAGGACCGATTTCTCGAGACCGGTGACGTCGGCGAACCCGGTCTCCGTCGGCCCAGGACAGAGCGCGGTCACGGCGAGCTCAGAGGCCAACGCCTCGGTGAAGGAGAGCACGTGCGCCTTCGACGCATAATAGACCGCCATCAACGGGCCAGGCTGAAAGGCGACAATCGAGGCCAAATTGATGACACCTCCATGCCGACGCTCGAGCATCGCCGGCGTATACAGACGGGTGAGTGCCGTCAACGTGTGATTATTGCATTTAAAATGAGCCACTTGTGCATTCTTCTGAGCCACCGAGTGCGGACAACTGAGCCACTCAGTGCGGACACTATACC
>NZ_JACSMC010000065.1:0-2469 GCF_018618435.1 Exiguobacterium sp. s150
CTAGTGCGGACTTGTGAGCCACCGAATGCGGACGACTGAGCCACCAAATGCGGATACTGAGCCAGTCAATATGAAGAAAAAGGCCATCGACTCATCGATGGCCAAGATCTTAGCTTATTCCTAGCCCATGGCGTTCCCTCATTGAGGTTTCGCCATCGACCAGGATTTTATAGGAGTCGTGTACGATCCTGTCGAGAATTGCGTCCGCGATTTGGGCCTGTCCTAGCTTCGAATGCCATCCCTCGGGTGCGAATTGAGAACAGAAGATGGTCGAGGAACGCTTCAGCCGTGCCTCAACGATTTCCAACAGATGCATCACATGCTCCTGTGGGAGCTCGGTGAGGAGCCATTCGTCAAGGATCAGGAGGTCGATCGTCCGATACTTGTGGATTAACTTCCTGAAGCTGCCGTCCGCCTCGTATTTCGCCACCGCGAGCTCGTCCAATAGTTCAGGCAGCCGGATATACTTCACCTTGTGGAATTGGCGACAGGCCTGGACGGCCAAAGCGTTCGCCAACCATGTTTTTCCGTTGCCTGATGCCCCCATCAGGATGACGTTATGATGATTCTTGATGTAGTTGCCCGAGGCGAGCTCTAGGATCAGTTTTTTGTCCAACCTCCGGTCCGGATGGTATTCAATATGTTCGATTGACGCGGACGGGTCGGACAAAGTCGCCTGCTTGATGAGCCGATCGAGCTTGTTCGACCGGCGTCTCGAGTATTCCTGGTCGACCAACAGGTTGAAACGATCATCAAAATCCAACTCGGCGTACTCTTTCATCTCATGCTGTAATTCATATTGCTCTGCCATCCCGGTCATTTTCATCTCGGTCAACTTTCTTAACGTCTCCTGGTTGATCATGTTCTATCGCCTCCGAAATATTTTGCTCCACGCGTGAATCCGTGGTCTTCTTTTGATTGACTCGGTCGTTCGGTGACGACCGAAGCTCGTGCCGCCTTTTTCTTTTGCCGGTCCAAGATGCCTTTATAGACGCTGATGGTAGGCTGCGACGCGACCTCGAGTAAGCTCTTGGCGGCCGCCTCCATCTGATCGTTCGAATGTTTCTTGTTCAGGTTCCGAATGACCGCCAGGAAGCCAAGCGCCTTTTTCTCCACGTTGTTCTCAAGAATATACGTCACGAACTGCTCCATGTTGGTACCTACGGTACGTGCCCATGCCCGGTTGTTCTCCGGGTTGTGGTCGAGATAGAGGCGATGGTTGTCGGGCATATGGTCGGTGTTCGTCGCGTACTGCCCGATTGCGCCCTTCAGGCGCGTGTGGGAGGCGATTCTGACGTCCTTGAAATAGACCTCGATTAAGTTCGCCGTCAAGCGCACATCGACGTCTTCGCGGGTATAATCATAAGGGACGGAATAAAACATGCGTTCAACTTGGATGTGGTAGTTCAGTTGTACTTTCGCGGTTCGCCATTCCGTCATCTTGAAGCGTGTTTTCGGTAAGGGGCGCAAGGTCGCGCTCTCCTCTTCCGTGAACACGCTTTTTCTTGAGCCGCTTCTTTTTTGGAACTCCTGGATGTTCATCTCCTCGAGCCTTGAATGGATTTCCTTGTTCAGATCCTCGATGTGGAAACACTGGTAATTCCGTAACGCCGCGATGATCTGACGTGAAAGGAAGCCGACCGCACCCTCGACGCTCGGCTTGTCTTTCGGTTTGCGGATGCGACTAGGCACGACGACCGTCCGATAATGGTCCGCCAGCTCACGGTAAGCCTCATTCACCTGTGAGTCGCCTCGGCGATGCTTCGTGATTCCGGTCTTGAGGTTGTCCGGAACCAGCGTCTCGGTGACGCCGCCGAAGTATTCGAAGGCGTGTACGTGCGCAGTCAGCCACGATCGCGACTTCATGTCGAGGAAGGCCTCGGCGTAGAAATATTGGCTGTACGGAAGCGCGGCGACAAAGACATAGGCCTCAATCTCCTCGCCGGCGGCACTGTCCATGATTTTCAGCGTCGCTCCGGCCCAGTCGACCTCTAAGACTTCGCCCGGCTTCCTACGGATGGGCATGGTCAGCTTGTACTTCTTTGCGTATGATCCATACTTCTCTGTGAAGGAGCGATAGGCATACGGGATTCTACCTGCGTCTCTCGCCGTGCTGCAGTATTCGTGGTGAAGCAGCTTCAATGTCACGTTCTTCTTCTGTAGCTCCTTGTGAATCATCTCGAAATCGACAGGGTGGTAACCCTTTTCCATCGGTTCACGCTCAGGGAACAAGAACTCATACAGCCATTTTTTTGTCATCCTGTCTTCCAAGCTGTCGATGCCACGTTCAGTGGCCCGTTGAATCACATCGCTCACCGTGTTCCTCGAATGTCCGGTGCTCGCACTGATCGTGCGTTGACTGATCCCATCAAAATGAAGTTCCAGTATCTTGCGACCATCAATCAAAACAAAACCCCCATACTTCAATGTCATGCCGACGGCATGCATCTCAAGTATAGGGGAGAAAAG
>NZ_JACSMC010000066.1:0-1918 GCF_018618435.1 Exiguobacterium sp. s150
GAGTTTATGGAAGAAGTTTTAATTGATGATAATATGGTTTTTGATATTGATAATTTAAAAGGATTTCTTAATGATACCAGTTCATTTGGGTTTATAGCTAAAGAAAATAATAAAATTATAGGATTTGCATATTGCTATACACTTTTAAGACCTGATGGAAAAACAATGTTTTATTTACACTCAATAGGAATGTTACCTAACTATCAAGACAAAGGTTATGGTTCAAAATTATTATCTTTTATTAAGGAATATTCTAAAGAGATTGGTTGTTCTGAAATGTTTTTAATAACTGATAAAGGTAATCCTAGAGCTTGCCATGTATATGAAAAATTAGGTGGTAAAAATGATTATAAAGATGAAATAGTATATGTATATGATTATGAAAAAGGTGATAAATAAATGAATATAGTTGAAAATGAAATATGTATAAGAACTTTAATAGATGATGATTTTCCTTTGATGTTAAAATGGTTAACTGATGAAAGAGTATTAGAATTTTATGGTGGTAGAGATAAAAAATATACATTAGAATCATTAAAAAAACATTATACAGAGCCTTGGGAAGATGAAGTTTTTAGAGTAATTATTGAATATAACAATGTTCCTATTGGATATGGACAAATATATAAAATGTATGATGAGTTATATACTGATTATCATTATCCAAAAACTGATGAGATAGTCTATGGTATGGATCAATTTATAGGAGAGCCAAATTATTGGAGTAAAGGAATTGGTACAAGATATATTAAATTGATTTTTGAATTTTTGAAAAAAGAAAGAAATGCTAATGCAGTTATTTTAGACCCTCATAAAAATAATCCAAGAGCAATAAGGGCATACCAAAAATCTGGTTTTAGAATTATTGAAGATTTGCCAGAACATGAATTACACGAGGGCAAAAAAGAAGATTGTTATTTAATGGAATATAGATATGATGATAATGCCACAAATGTTAAGGCAATGAAATATTTAATTGAGCATTACTTTGATAATTTCAAAGTAGATAGTATTGAAATAATCGGTAGTGGTTATGATAGTGTGGCATATTTAGTTAATAATGAATACATTTTTAAAACAAAATTTAGTACTAATAAGAAAAAAGGTTATGCAAAAGAAAAAGCAATATATAATTTTTTAAATACAAATTTAGAAACTAATGTAAAAATTCCTAATATTGAATATTCGTATATTAGTGATGAATTATCTATACTAGGTTATAAAGAAATTAAAGGAACTTTTTTAACACCAGAAATTTATTCTACTATGTCAGAAGAAGAACAAAATTTGTTAAAACGAGATATTGCCAGTTTTTTAAGACAAATGCACGGTTTAGATTATACAGATATTAGTGAATGTACTATTGATAATAAACAAAATGTATTAGAAGAGTATATATTGTTGCGTGAAACTATTTATAATGATTTAACTGATATAGAAAAAGATTATATAGAAAGTTTTATGGAAAGACTAAATGCAACAACAGTTTTTGAGGGTAAAAAGTGTTTATGCCATAATGATTTTAGTTGTAATCATCTATTGTTAGATGGCAATAATAGATTAACTGGAATAATTGATTTTGGAGATTCTGGAATTATAGATGAATATTGTGATTTTATATACTTACTTGAAGATAGTGAAGAAGAAATAGGAACAAATTTTGGAGAAGATATATTAAGAATGTATGGAAATATAGATATTGAGAAAGCAAAAGAATATCAAGATATAGTTGAAGAATATTATCCTATTGAAACTATTGTTTATGGAATTAAAAATATTAAACAGGAATTTATCGAAAATGGTAGAAAAGAAATTTATAAAAGGACTTATAAAGATTGATTATATAATATATGAAAAGCTATTATAAAAGACATTAGTATTAAATAGTTTAAAAAAATGAAAAATAATAAAGGAAGTG
>NZ_JACSMC010000067.1:0-1686 GCF_018618435.1 Exiguobacterium sp. s150
TCCATTTCTGTTTTGCTCAAACCTTCAGATGAGGGTGTGCCATCACCCCTCCTGAGACAGACCATATAGGTTCTCAGGCTGATTGACTATTACCATCAACCACAGGTGCGTATCGGATGTTCATCGCACCGACTAAATCTCGATGTTTCTTGAATCCGCATTTACAGACATAAGTTCGGTCTTTCACTTTATTCCGGCTTCCGCAAGAAGGACACGTCTGAGATGTGTACGCAGGGTTCACATATTCGACCTTGATTCCTTCCAACTTCGCCTTGTACTCGATAAATAGTGCCAAGCGATAGAACGACCATGTATGCAGATTCTTATTGTTTTTACGGCTTGTTCTTGCCGTCTGTCGGATGTTCGCCAATTTCTCGAGGCGAATGACAGAAATGTTGTTCTCTTTTGCGAAATCGACAATATCACGGCTAACCTTGTGATCTTTGTCTTTCATCCAACGCTGTTCTTTGTTGTTCAGCTTTTTGATTGCGTTCAGCTTCTTCTTTTGACCGAGCTCTTTTCGTTTTGCTCGAAACTTGCGTTTCATATACTTGTTCTCGCGCCCGTTTCCGAAGAATCGCACCTTGTCACGATCGGTCGATGCAACCGCTGGTACTTTTAAACCTAGATCCACACCTAGAACCTTAGAGCCGGTCTTCTCAGTAGTAAGGATTGTGACGGCAATCTGAGCAATCCACTTATTTGATTTCTTCGTGATACGAAGTGCACCCAGCCTGTTGTTCAAGAGCGAAAAGTTACGATTGTGTTTATCGACCATTTCTGCTTTAATTGGCGTTTTCTTTGCCTTTCCATCCACCATGATCGGAAGAAAGATCGACTCAAAATCGAACGAATAGTTCTGGTTGTTCCATGTGCAATAAGGTTTTTTCAAAATAGGCACGACTTTATATTTCGATTTCTTCGCCTTTTTAAATACACTCTGTGCGTCTTTAATAGCCTGGTTCTTAACGGCGCTAGGCAAGGGCGAGGAAACACTCTTACTCGTTAGTTTGAGTGTCGCCTGGGCTTCCACCATGTCAGAGACAAGTCGGTTGGCCGTCTCAATGTATGTGGTCATCATCTTTTTCAAGACAGCTTCCTGTTTTTTTGTCGGCTTCAGTTTAATGTTGACTGTCAGCGTTTGAGACACAGTGTCACCCCCTCGTTTTTTGTTGTTCGACATAGCGTTTGATTGTTTCGCTCGATACGTTCCCGGCAGTAGAGACGAAGTAGGAACGCGTCCAGAGGCTCGGCAAATGTTGGAGGTGAGGAAACTCCTCTCTTAACTTTTTAGATGTCACTCCCTTGATTTTTGCCATGATGTCGGCAGGGCTAAGTGTCGGCAGGGCATTAAGAAACATATGTGTATGATCTTTATCGCATTCCAAAGCTATCATATTGATATTCAAATCTTCACATATTTCAGATACAAGCTCCTTGAAACGTACTTCTACATCATTACGAAGGAATATCTTCCTTCTGTATCGAGGGCAAAATACGAAATGATAGTTGATTAGAGAAACAGTAGTATGGGTTTTTCTATAGTTGTTTTCCATAACATCATTGTATCAGTTAAACTAATTGATTGAAACAAAACCTTTCGGATACATGAAGTGTCAAAACCGGCGGTTTATTACTGACGCTCCGTATCCGACATAGCTTTCATCCCACCCCTAAAGGAGTGGG
>NZ_JACSMC010000068.1:0-1660 GCF_018618435.1 Exiguobacterium sp. s150
CTGAAACGTGACTTTGTCGTTTTCGGGCCTTGAGGCGCTCTGCCCGAGCCCCTTTTTCAGGCGGGCTGGGCGTTCTTCCATGCCCAGCCCGCCATCTTCTTGAGATTGAGGGCAGCAAAAGTAAGCATCGCCTGCATTGAAACTTTTTCAAGTCCCCGGTAACGGGTCCAACGCATGCCATGCTTCTCTTTTGCGTCCGCAAACACGCGCTCGACCGTTTGTTTCCGACGGTCATAGATGTTGCGGTTCAGTTCGGTGTGGCGGAGGTCTTCGACCTCGTCCATATAAGATTGCCAGAGGTGTCGTTCGATGATCCGCTGATGCTTCTGGCTCTTCGTGCACTGCTCGAGCAACGGGCAGTTCACACAAACGGTGGGATTCGAGACGTATTTACGTTTCCCCTCGCGCATCGTGGTGCTGTACGTTAATAACTCGTTGTTCGGGCAGATGTAGACGTCATGGTGCTCGTCGTAGATGAAATCTTTGGTCTTGAAGGCGCCCTTCTTGCCCTTCGGGCGCGTGTACGGGAAGACCGGCAGGATTCCATGGTCGATCAGCAATTTGGCGATGGCAGGGTTTTTATAGGCGGAGTCGGCGGCGACGGCGAACGGTTGAATCAGACGGTTGGAGACCTTGTCGAGCAGATCTGGGAACGCGAGACTGTCATGCACGTTCCCAGGTGTAACGATGGCACCGAGCACGAACCCATGGGCGTCGCTCGCCGCATGGACCGAGTAAGCGAACTGCTTCTCACGCTCACCTTTTACGTAATATCCACTCTCAGGGTCTGTCGTGCTGACCTTGATTTCCTTCGTCTCCTCCGCCTGATTCTTTTTTGGCCCTAAGGGCTTCTTTCCACTTTCTTCACGGTCTCGCTCGACCTCGGCATCGAGTTGTTCCTGATAGTGTTTCACCTCTTGCCGGACGGTCTTCTTAACGAGCTTCCGCTTGTTTGCGTTCGCTTTGACGTGTGTCGAGTCGACGAATAGGACGGCGCGATCGATGAACCCTGCGTCCGCAGCCTGTTCAAGGATATGATAGAAGATGTCGTCGAATAAGCTCGTGTATTGAAACCGACGCACATAGTTCTTCCCGAACGTCGAGAAATGTGGCACCTTGTCCGTGAATCCGAACCCGAGAAACCAACGGTATGCGACGTTCGTCTCGATCTCACGAATCGTCTGTCGCATGGATCGGATACCGAACAGGTACTGAAGAAAGGCCATCTTGATCAGGACGACAGGGTCGACGCTTGGCCGGCCACGGTCCTCAGAATATAAGTCCTCCACGAGCGGATAGATGAACTCAAAGTCGATCACCGCCTCGATTTTTCGGACCAGATGGTCCGCTGGCACAAGCTCGTCGAGCGTGACCATCTCCAGTTGTGTCCGATTGGTTTCCGATTCTGTTGATTTCCTGATCATCCGATTCGCCTCCATAATTGTTTCTATATCTCTCATTATAAAAAAGCGACGACGGTACGAAAAGAGGGATTGATGCGTGGGCCGACTGCGGGCACGGCGAGACTTCCAGGGGATTAGCAAGCAAAGGGAGACCCAGCAGCGACAAAGTCGCGATGCGGCTCCCTGCTTGCCCCCAGAAAAGCGAGCTGTGCCCGGTCGGGCAAATAAAAAAGACTGCAGACAATGTTTTGTCTACA
>NZ_JACSMC010000069.1:0-1465 GCF_018618435.1 Exiguobacterium sp. s150
GAATTCACTCCCAATATGATTTAGTTCAGTGTACACAAAAACCCTGAGCAGTAGACTTTTTTAGTGTCTACTACTCAGGGTACAGTTTAGAAAAAGGACCAGTTTAATCAAACGTTTCAAAAAAGTTGATTCGACGAGTCGCAAAGAAGACCATTTTGAATCGAACGATGAAAAGTTCATCGGCTTCGTTTGCAGCGGGGTTACCTGGTGGGGTGGTCATGGCGGCCACTGTTCCAGCGGACACTGCTCAATTCTTTGGTGTAGCGCTTCGAGTGGCTCAAGAAATTGGTTATATCTATGGATATGAAGATTTTTGGAGTGAGAATGGCTTAGATGTCAATCGAGTGAGGGGAGAATTGATTTTGTTTCTCGGTGTCATGTTTGGTGTAGGTGGAGCGACGGCCACCATTAAAGTGTTGTCTTCGCAATTATCCAAACAAGCATTAAAGAAAATTCCGAATCGAGCAATGATGCAGACGATTTATTATCCGATTCTTAAGAAGATGGGAAGCTACATCGGGTTGAAGATGACGAGAAAATCTTTCACGCAAGGGATTTCGAAAGTGATTCCTATCGCTGGAGGTGTGATTTCAGGTTGGATCACGTATTCATCCATGCATCAAATGGGAAATAGACTACTGACAGCACTTGAAGAAAGCATTGATCTCTCTGATGAGGAACTTGTAGCGAGTATCAAAGAGATGAAACAAGAAATTCCGAACATGACTGAGAAAGATTTCGGGATTTTGCAAGGGAGTGTGTAAGCAAGGAGATGAAAATAAGTCTGGCAGACGGTGACGAGCGGTAGAAGGACATCATGAGTGTAACGGAGGAGACGACATGAAATCGTATGAAATTGAATTCCATATGATTAATGATGAGGTGTTGACGCAAGTGGTGGAAGCGGAGAGTCGCTATGCGGCGCTCGAATCGATTTATCAGTCGTTCCGTCATGCGACGGACGGATTCGTCCAGTTCGAGGATGAGTGGACTCTATAGAAGTATTGAATTAATATCATCTTCCTTGAAAAGTGATTGTATCAATAAGTGGTTCACTTACCATGGAGAAAAATCATAACAAATCATTCACTAAATAATCTAAGCTAGAACAAATAGTTAAGGGGGAAAACAATTGATAAGATATTTTATTAGTATAATTAGCTGCCTTCTTCTATTTTTTAGCGGGATGTACAATATAATTACTCATGGTTTTACATTTCCATTTCTTATTCTCTCATTGGGAGGTTTAATTGGTTTTATTGGTAGTTTATTTTATAAAGTGAAGAAAAAAGAAGCATAACAACCTTATGGACTGAATCTTTTTCAGTCCTCAGCTTGTTGACTAACCTCAATCGAATCGCTCGTCCTTTCGACGCCCACGCTTTCCGCAGGCAATCCCGGAGCCGCATCGCGACTAGCGTCGCTGCTGGGTCTCCGTCGGATTGCTCTCCTGCAGGAGTCGGGG
>NZ_JACSMC010000070.1:0-1304 GCF_018618435.1 Exiguobacterium sp. s150
TGGCTCAGTATCCGCATTTGGTGGCTCAGTCGTCCGCATTCGGTGGCTCACAAGTCCGCACTAGCGGCTCTCTGTATCCGCAATACTCAAATTGTGAATTTCAATAGTGCCTAGAGATTTTATAGAATTTGAGTCATTAGGATTCATTAAACTTAAAGCTACTCGTTCAATATACAATAGTGCTCCAATTTGAAGATTGTGAGGTATAACTTTTGGATTATTCATCTCCAATTTCTTTACGGACACATTATATTTTTTGCTGATGGACCAAAGGGTATCTCCTGAAACGATTTTGTGAGTTCGATTCATTGTTTTTGTTGTTTGTAATTCAGAGTTAGTAGTAAGAACAAGACTGTAATGCTTAGCAACTGCATCTGCTACAAGAGCACCTGCAGTTCTCAGTTTATCCTTATTGCGAAGAACATGAATATCAGTAGTAGAATCCATGAATCCGCCTTCAATTAGAACTGCCGGCATGTAGTTGTGATTGATAACTTGCCAGTTTGTGTGCTTAATACCTCTGTCTCTTAGTCCGTAGCTTTCAACGAGAACTGGGTGAATCGCTTTAGCAAGAGCTAAAGTAGAATTGCTCGGATTTTCTTTTGTAAATAGCTCTGTCCCTCCGTGTGATCCCCACACCCCTAAATAAGCATTATGATGAAATGAAATATAGGCTGTACCACCTAGCTTTACTGCTTTTTTTACTCGTTCTATCAACGGAACGTCCACTAACCCCGTTCTATCATCTACTCGTGTAATTTCGGCGTTTTTATACTGCATCATACGTGCTTCAAAACCTATAGCAATTTCATTGTTAAATGTCCATTCGCTCTCTCCATCCGGAGATCTTTTCCCCGGGGTACTTATGGCATGACCCGCATCTATGATAAAAAGTATATCGGACATCACTACATCCTCCTTTCATTTTTTATCTTTGAATTCATGAAGCTCTTGACGTATCTCTGTAACATCTTCCGTTAGACTTCCATAACTAGTCACTAATTTTGAAAATTCAAATTTCATATCATTTAAGAAACCATACAGTTTCTCTTCACGCCTTGAAGAAGTATTCAAAACATAAATTAAGAGCCAGATAAATAGCCCTACGAAGATACTGTCCTTCATTCCAAACTCTAAAAGCAATAGTTCCAAATTCCCTCTCCTCTCAAATGTGCCTTTCTTAATTCAAATCTTATTTTAAATTTAAATAGAAAAGAGGCTGGGACATAACTCAGTAGATTTATAACAAAGAGGCCCCCGGGAGCGACTTGTTCGCTCACGGGGGCCTCTTGTCATTTTTATGG
>NZ_JACSMC010000008.1:0-93349 GCF_018618435.1 Exiguobacterium sp. s150
ATTGGCCCTGGCATTAAGTCGTCATGTATCGGTCCCTGAATCGCTACGTGACCGAGAAATGGCTCGCCAGTATGTTCGATCTTCACTGCATGATTTACAGGACGACCGGGCAGAGGATGTGGCAAAAATGCTTAGTATGGCAGCACGGCGTGCCTACAACACTCCTGAAAGTACGTTCTCGGTAGATATGAAAGTGAAATTAGAAGAAAAGCGTAATCGATTCAAGGTGCGTGGATTGCAGGTGAAATCTTAATTGGACCAAACGGAGTCATTCTTTATACTCTCATGAGGTTATGATTCTACGTGTGAATGAAGCATCTTTGGTCAAGTCATTGAACATGTATCAGACGATTTCTTCAAACCGTTAAATACTTTGTTTGTAATAAACATAAGGGTACTAGATTCAGTCACTGGTTGACTCAATCTAGTACCCTTTTCGTATCATTGTTTATTTTGTTGGGTGCTCCGCTCACGCAGGACCGCGAGCTCGACCTGTTCCTGTAACCGGTTCTCGAATGTCTCTTTCTCTCGACGGAGGAGCTGGACTTCTAAGTGCAGTTTCTGGTTCTCTTCTTCAAGCTGGTCAAGACGGCGTGTACGAGCTTTTAAGTCGTCGACAGCGTCCATAAGACTTTGATTTTGCCGATAGAGCTGGCTACGTTCATCTTCTAGCTTTTTCATGTCTCCTTCTAGATGAAAAACTGTTTTTTTCTGCTCTTTTAGTTCTTCTTTGTTAGACACACGTTCTGTTTCCAATGCGTCTTCAACGATTCTCTTTTCAGCGATTAGTTGGTTGATTTGATCTTGTAATTGAGTGAGTGCAATTTCATGTGACGACACCTTTCGCTCATACTCCTCTTGGAGTCGTTCAGCTTCTGCAATTACGCTTTGTTCAAGGTCATGAATGGTATTTTTATATCGCGCGTTGATTCGCTCATGTTCTTTTTGTTGCGTTTCTAGTCGAGTGATTCGTTCTCCTTGACGACTAAGGGGTCCGGTGACTGTTTATCGGCCAATGATATTAATTGCTCGAATAATTGGTTGGTTGATATTTGACGTTGCTCCATTAAACGCTGAATATGTTCTTTCACTTCTTGTGACACGCGGAATGACGTCACCTTGGTCTCGTTTGATTCCAATTCTAATCCCTCATTTGGTTATTATTTTGTATACAGCATATGTAGTTCCTATATTTAAATCATTTAAATACAAGTTGTTATAAAAAAGAGTCACTCATAAACTGGCACTTTGTGGTGTAGGAAGGTATACATTTCGACGTCGAAATGTATACCTTCCTACACTTTTTACTTATGAGAATGTCTCAATAGTAAGCTAGTAGTCGAATCATCTATTTAATCCTAGCGACTAAGCAACAAAACGCTTAAGACAATTCCTACTTTGTTTTATTACATCATATAAGAGATGACAGTAGTTAACAATTTAAAGCTGTATGAGGTCAAAATAAAAAACATACAAAATGGACACGAATATATAGATTGACAAATAACGTTTACATTCGTGAACTCAAATCGATTACAAATGTAAACGAAAAGAGAGGAGAAAAAATGCTTTCGAAATTTCAATTATCTGATTTGCAAATGGTTAATCACTCTACGCAGCCTGTAGTCTTAAAGTTCACCGCCGATTGGTGCCCGGGATGCCGTCAGCTCGCACTACTATTTGAAAGCGTTGCTGAAGGATATCCAGATGCGTTTTCTAGACAAGAATATAGCCAATGAAGACTGAATAGCGAACCCAAAAACATAATGGTTGACAGTCGAAGTTTACGATTGTAAACTGAAAACAAATAAAACGTTTACGATTGTAAACTTAAAATTGGAGGTTAGACAAATGGCTGAACATGTCGAAAAACAAATCACGGATTCAGAATGGGAAGTCATGCGTGTCGTTTGGGCCCAAAAGCACGTGACCAGTAAAGAAATCATCGAGGTATTGGAAAAGAAGATGAGCTGGAAGCCTGCGACGACGAAGACATTCATTGGAAGGCTCGTGAAAAAAGGGATGCTCTCAACCGAGGCCGAGGGGAAGAAATTCATCTACTCCGCGAACGTCGTTGAAGGTGACGTCATCAGAGAGACGTTACACGATCTACTCGATCATATCTGTGACAGGGATGTCGGTAACACAATCGGAACGATGATCACACAGGCGACACTGAGTGTACAGGATATCGAGAATCTCAAAAAAATCCTTGAGATGAAGGAAAGTGAAGCGGTGGAGGACATTCCATGCACCTGTACCCCGGGTCAATGCAGATGTCAGGACCATTCCTGTGGATCCAGACATTGAGTTTGAAATGATGTCATGAAGGTAGTGAATAGGAGGAGATTCAAGATGAAAAAAACGATTTTAACGATTAAAGGTATGTCATGCGCTCATTGTGTCAACAAAGTCGAGTCAGCACTTGAAGGTCTGAATGGGGTTGAAAGTGCGAAAGTCAACTTAAAGAAAGGCATTGCAAAAGTGAAGTACGATGAAACACGACTAGATGTGAATGAATTTAAAGAAGTTGTGGGCGAGGTCGGTTACGAAGTCGAATCAGCCCAATAATAATGGAGGTAAGACGATATGGAGAGTAAGACATTTGCCGTGGAAGGGATGACCTGTGCGTCCTGCGTTCAGACAGTTGAAAAAGCAACAAAAAAATTGCCTGGCGTAGTGACCTCCAACGTCAACCTAGCGACTGGGAAATTGAGCATTCATTACGATGAGACGAAAATCTCGCCGCTGGATATTCAGACGACCGTCGAGAAGGCTGGCTACAAGGCCTCAACCGAGACCGAGCAAAGATCATTTGTCATCACAGGGATGACTTGTGCCTCGTGTGTGCAGACGATTGAGAAGGCCACGAGGAAAATGGTGGGTGTGACTGAGTCGAATGTGAACTTGGCGACAGAAAAATTAGTTATTCGATATGATCCTCAGCTGGTGACTGTATCAGATGTCATCCGAGTGGTGGCAAACGCCGGATATGAGGCAAGAGAAGATCAAGAATCAGCGGATAGTCAAGATACCGAGAAAGAAAAGAAACTGAAAAAAATTCAATCGATGTGGAACCGATTTGTAGGGTCGGCGATTTTCACGATTCCATTACTCTATGTGGCGATGGGGCATATGATCGGCCTACCCCTACCGATGGCATTGCATCCAACGATGAACCCAGAATTGTTCGCTGTCTTGCAGCTCATGATGACCATCCCAGTGATGTTATTCGGATGGAAATTCTTCTCCGTCGGATTTAAGACATTGTTCCGAGGGCATCCGAATATGTATTCACTTGTCGCCCTAGGGACGAGCGCAGCCTTCTTCTATAGCGTCGGTGCCACCATGGCTATCCTCTCAGGTTATGAGGGATACGTGAATAGCCTCTACTATGAGACAGCCGCAGTCATTCTCACGCTGATCACATTAGGTAAATATCTTGAAGTCCGGTCGATGGGTAAAACATCCGAAGCGATTGAAAAATTGATGGGACTGGCACCTAAGACGGCAAAGGTCGTCCGCAACGGACAAGAGTTAGAAGTATCAATCGACGAAGTCATCGTCGGCGACACGATTATCGTAAAGCCTGGTGAGAAGATTCCGGTGGATGGCGTGGTTCTATCAGGTAATACGTCTGTAGACGAATCCATGCTGACCGGTGAAAGTATCCCTGTTGAAAAAAATGTGGGTGCTCAAGTCATTGGTGCCAGCATCAACAAGAACGGGATCATCCAATACCGAGCCACGAAAGTCGGTAAGGATACAGCGCTATCTCAAATCATCAAATTGGTCGAGGATGCACAGGGCTCTCGAGCTCCTATCGCAAAACTGGCCGATATCATCTCCGGATACTTTGTACCGATTGTCATCGTCGTCGCGATCCTTTCAGGAATTGCATGGTATTTAGGCGGTCAGACCGGCCTCTTCGCCTTGACGATCACGATTTCAGTACTGGTCATCGCCTGCCCTTGTGCACTAGGTTTGGCCACACCAACAGCAATCATGGTGGGTACGGGCAAAGGTGCTGAGAATGGTGTGTTGATCAAGAGTGGCGGCGCCTTGGAGACGACCCATAAAGTCCAGACGATCGTGTTCGACAAGACAGGGACGATCACTGAAGGAAAACCGAAAGTGACAGATATCGTGACAGTGAATGGACATCAAGAAGATGAGTTGTTACGCTTGACAGCTTCCGCTGAAAAAGGGTCTGAACATCCATTGGGCGAAGCAATCGTAAGAGCGGCAGAGGACAGAATGATGCGTGTCATGGATATCGATCGTTTTGAAGCCATCCCAGGGCACGGGATCGAAGTCCTGATCGACGGAAAAGTCTTGCTTGCCGGAAACGGAAAATTGATGAAAGACCGCGGCATCTCACTGGATGTCCTTGAAGGCGCTTCAGACAAACTCGCACACCAAGGCAAGACGCCGATGTATATCGCGATTGACCAACAAATCGCAGGGATCATCGCTGTCGCAGACACCGTCAAAGAAAACAGTCGTAAAGCCATTCAGAAACTTCAACGAATGGGTATCGAAGTAGCCATGATCACCGGAGACAACAAAGGTACGGCCATGGCGATTGCGAGACAGGTCGGGATCGATCGGGTACTGAGTGAAGTGTTACCTGAAGACAAAGCGAACGAAGTGAAGAAGTTACAGGCCGAAGGGAAGAAGGTCGCAATGGTCGGTGATGGAATCAATGACGCACCAGCCTTGGCCCAAGCAGACATCGGAATCGCGATCGGTTCGGGTACTGACGTTGCGATCGAATCTGCAGACATCGTCTTGATGCGAAGCGATTTGATGGATGTACCTACAGCTGTCGAATTGAGCAAGTCAACCATCCGCAATATTAAACAGAACCTGTTTTGGGCATTTGCCTATAATGTCATGTGTATCCCGTTTGCGATGGGGATTGTTTATCTACTTGGTGGGCCCTTATTGAACCCGATTCTTGCTGGAGCGGCCATGAGTTTAAGCTCAGTCTCGGTCCTGGTGAACGCACTCCGTTTGAAACGATTCCAGCCTTCGATGATCAAATAAAAGGAGGAATTGGGATGGATAGAGATCTACAGCTCGAACTTTACACGCGTCCGACGTGTTCAGATTGTCAGGATGCCAAAAAATACTTAAAAACAATCTCAGTCTCTTATGTGAACAAAGATGTGGGTGTGAACCTTGACCTTGAACAAGAAATGGTAGCGATATCAGGGAATCGAATCGTACCACTGTTTGTCTTCTACAAAAAAGGGATGCTCAGAAAAAGAAGAGTAGTGAAGTACTTTGTTGGCTTCGAGAACAACAAAGAAGAGATTCTAACATTGCTACGATAAGCAACGATAGCTCACTCTCAGAACCTGTTGAAAGCGTGTCGCGCAATGAGGGACACGAACATAAGGTGGCGAGGGTGTAAAAAAATCGATACTTTTACACCCTACCCATGTATGGTAATTAAATAATCAGGAGGAACATATAATGAAAAAATCAACATTTCAGGTAGCGGGTATGTCTTGTGGATCTTGTATCAATAAGATTGAAGGACACGTTGGAAAGTTAGCGGGTATTGAATCAGTGAAGGTCAATCTTTCGGCGGGAGAGGTGGACGTGACGTTCGATGAAAGCCAACTCACACTTTCTGAGATTGAAACCGCAATTCAAGAGACTGGCTACGAGGTAACGGAGGCGACCGTTAAAATCGGTTGTTCTTGCTGCAAGTAATGGAGGTCGAGTGACGGTGCGATCAAGGACTACACAAAGGAGTGTTAAACGTGAAAGACCATGGACATCATCATATGAAGAACTTGACGGGAAATGAAGTGTCTGTAGAAGCTAAATATGAATTCGGGAAAATCAGTATCGAGTTAAAGGATCAACATCAGCAAGCCCCGGAACTCGAAGTCAGCCATGAAAAGGAATTCCATTTGATTCTCGTGAACGAAGACCTAACTGAGTACCGACACCTCCATCCGTTTAAAAAGGGTGAGGGTCGATTCGAGCAACCCGTCCAACTTGAGGCAGGGGCGTATAAACTCTTCGTGGATATTCAGCCTAAGGGACTGGCATATCAAGTGAAGCCGGTTCACTTACAGATTGATCATCAGTCCTCTTCCTCTATCGAATCGTCACTTAAAGTGGATGAGCGTCTGACGAAGACGATCGAAGGTCATACCGTCGAGCTGTCGATTGACTCTTTAAAAGCGCATGTCCCGACTGTCTTCAGCTATGACACCAAAGAAAGTAACCCGGAGCCATACCTTGGAGCACTTGGTCATGTCGTCATCTTGGATGAAGCCGGAGAACAGTTTATCCATGTGCATCCTTCTTCTCATGATACGACGGAATTTGAGACGGTCTTCCATAAACCTGGCCTATACAAGGTCTGGGCCGAATTCCAGTTCCATGGGACTGTGCACACCTATCCTTTCGTCATTCGTGTCTCAGATTGACCATGAGCGACCCATGGTTCCTCGTTGGGTCGCTTTCCTGTAATCGTTGTAAGCATAATTTTCGAAGGAGAGGACTCAGATGATAGAAAGTGAGCGGCTGGACACTCATGGTGATCGAAAAACCAAGATGAAATTCATCCTTCTACTCGCGTTACCAGCGGTTGCCGAGAATTTTTTCCAAACGTTGCTCGGATTTGTCGATACGCTGTTCGTCTCAAGAATCGGCCTAGCAGAAGTGTCAGCGGTAGGAGTGACGAATGCCATCCTCGCCATCTACTTTGCTGTCTTTATGGCAATCGGTGTGGCAGTAAACGTTTATGTCGCCAATAACTTAGGCGCAGAACGAATCGAGCGCGCGAGACATATCGCGCAGCAGGCCATCGTCCTATCTGTCGTGGTCGGGGTGACCTTTGGGGTCGTGACGCTATTTTTCGCTGAGCCTCTCCTGCGGTTGATGGGGGTGGAGAATGACGTTTTAGAAGCTGGTAGCACCTACTTCAAAATTGTCGGGATCCCATCGATCGTGATGGCATTGATGTTTGTGCTCAGTAGTATCTTACGAGGTGCGGGAGATACAAAATCACCGATGAAGGTGAGCATCGTCATCAATGTCGTCAATATTGTGCTCGACTATATGTTGATTTTCGGTTTTTGGATCATCCCCGAACTTGGTCTCGTCGGAGCGGCACTCGCGACCGTCATCGCCCGGCTCGTCGGGACGCTCTTATTGATGAACTATATTCGTAAGACGGAAGTGATCGCCTTCAGGAAAGATTTCTGGAGACCGGATCTCGAACACCAGTTGGAGCTCGTGAACCTTGGAAGCCCGGCGGCTATCGAGCGATTGATCATGAGAGCCGGACAGATCGTGTATTTCGGATTCATCGTGGTACTCGGGACGAATACCTTCGCCGCGCATCAAATTGCAGGGAATCTAGAGGTGTTCTCTTATATGTTGGCATATGGTTTCGCGACAGCAGCAACCATTCTCGTCGGTCGCAACATCGGAGCGGGAGACCACGAGACCGCCAAAGAATATGCCAGATTGAGCACGTTCATGGCGATGGGCTTCATGTCCTTATTCGGGGTCGTCTTATTCTTCTTCGGAGGATGGGCAGGTTCACTTTTCACCGACGATCCCCAAGTCATCAAAGACATCGATGTCGCGTTAAAAATAGCAGCGGTCTTCCAGCCTTTCCTAGCAGTCGTCCTTGTATTGACCGGTGGATTCCAAGGAGCGAACAATACGAAGTTTCCAATGTATCTGACCACGATCGGTATGTGGGTGATCCGGACTGGGGCAGTATATGTATTGGCGATTCAGATGCAGATGGGCATTGCAGGAGTGTGGATCGCCATCGGTCTAGACATCATCTTTAAGGCGATCGTCCTTTGGATTCAATTCAGCCGAGGGCGTTGGATTGTAGCGGAATCCGAACCACAGAAACCCTGTCATCCCCAAACCAAGCATGAAGACGTGCGATGTATAAATAATTACTAACACTGGGCTAGAAATTGTAGGAAAGAGCAAAGTTGTTCTTTCCTTTTATCTTTTCTGAAAAAGTTAGTGAACTACTCACCACTTATTTGCTTCGCAAATTGAAGTGGGAGCTTCTTGGGAAGATCGTACTTTTACTAGCTACGATTATTGACCAAGCTCGTCGGGTGGTTCCCACCCTGAAAGAATTCGTTTTAGTTTGCCAACATCAGAAGATTGATGCTCGCATTGATGTCTCGATCATGGTGAGCGCCACAGGTACACGTCCATTCGCGGACATCCACTGTTTTCTTCTCGCCTGATTTAGTTAAAGGAGATGAAAGGATGGAGAGGCTGAAGGAGATGCTTCGTAACGAATACGTCAAACACGCGTCGGACCGGCCGTTCATCGTCGCCATCGATGGGCTGAGCGGATCTGGGAAGACGACGATGGTCGAGCAGTTGCGCGACCTTGCGAACGATGTGATGGTCTTTCATATCGATGACTTTATCGTCGAACGGTTCAAGCGTTATGGGACTGGTGAATCGGAGGCGATGGAATATTATGCGCGCCAATGGGACGTCGACTTGCTCGTGGAGACGTTGTTCAAGCCGCTACAGGAAGGGCAAGCGAAGTTGACATTGCCCTATTATGAGCGCGAACGAGATGAGGTCATCGACCGAACGGTAGAAATTACACCGAACGGACTTGTCCTCATCGAAGGCATCTTTTTGCTGCGTGACGAATGGCGGAATTATTTTGATTACGTCGTCTACCTCGATTGCCCTCAAGAGGTCCGCTATGAGCGGGTATTGCATCGCGATACATACATCGGTGACTTGGCAGAGCGGCTCGACAAGTATACGCGACGTTACTGGCCAGGAGAAGCGCATTATCTTGAGACGGTCAACCCGAAAGGCAAGGCCGACCACATCGTTCAAGCGGGTTGACGCATCCATATTCAAGTGGATGCGTTTTTGTTTTGGATGGTTTTTACAAATAAGTTGTTGACAGTCAAGTGTATTACGGTAATAATACAGTCAGATAGTGTATTAGTCGCATCATACACTTAGAGAGGTGGCCTATGATCATTCAATTCAACACGAGAGCCCCCGTCTATATCCAAGTCGTCGATTACTTCAAAAAGAAGATGGCGCTCGGAGAATTACAGGCGGGCGAAGAAATGCCGTCGCGTCGCGAACTCGCGACCGAACTGAAAATCAATCCGAACACCGTCCAAAAGGCGTTCAAAGAGATGGAGGAACAACAATTGATTACGACCGAACGGAACCGGCCGAGCCGCGTCACGACCGATGAACATGTTCTGAAACGAATCCGCACGGAGCTCGTCGACGAGGCGGTCGCCGTCTTCGTCGAATCGATTCAAGAGCTCGACGTCACGATGGATGAGCTTGTTGATAAAATCAAACGGCAATATGGGGAGGGGAATCTCGATGATCGAAGTACTGGGAGTTAAGAAGCGATACCGTAAAAAGCAAGTGCTCGAAGACGTGTCGTTCACGGCACAAAAAGGGGAAATCACGTGCCTCATCGGATTGAACGGGACTGGGAAATCGACGATTTTAAAAGGCATCATGGGGCTCACTCCGTTCGACCGCGGTACAGTGTTAATCGATGGAAAGCCGCTCGATTTGAATCGCGTCGCGTTCGTTCCGGACCATTCGACGTTCCCGACTCACTTCACGATTGAACAGTGTGAGGCGTTCATGCGCGACTTTTATCCGAAGTTCGATTCGAAACTGTTCGCCCGTCTCGTCGACGAGTTCAAGCTGTTCCCGGAAGACAAGTTGAACGAGCTGTCGAAAGGGACGCTCGCGAAAGTGAATTTGGCGCTCGGCATCGCGCAAGATCCGGACTACTTATTGCTCGACGAGCCGTTCTCGGGCATCGACGTGTTCTCGAAAGAACAAATCGTCGCGTTATTCTCGAGTGATGTGATGGAAGACCGCGGCGTGCTGATTACGACGCACGAGATTGACGATATCGAATATTTGGTCGACAAGGCCGTCATGTTGAACCGGGGACGAATCGTCCGCGAGTTCGATGTCGAGGACGTCCGCTTCATACATGGGAAGTCGATCGTTGATGTCATGAGAGAGGAGTACGGGGCATGAACGTGTTGAAACTAATCGGATGGGAAGTCGAACGGGTGACGAAACCATACCTCATCTTGATTTCACTGCTCGTCGTCACACAGTTCGCATGGCTCGGCTATTTCTTATGGAGCGAGACAGCGCTGTATGAAGAGATTCGCCGTACCGGGACGCCGGATTACGTGTTGACGTTCGGGAACTACATTGGGGGCACTCCGTTCATCTTGTCGATTGGATTTGCCGTCGCGGCGATGCTCTTGTATAGCTTTTGGATTTGGTATCGTGATTTCCAAGGCCGCGGCACGTTCATGATGCGCTTGTTGCTCATACCGCAACAACGGATGCTCGTCTTTGTTGCGAAGCTCGCGACAATGACCTTGATGGTGCTCGGACTCTTATCGGTTCAATGGATCGCCCTTAAGCTTCAGTACATATCGTTCACCGAATGGTTCGATTCGCAAATGATTCCGGTGCGTGGAACGTTCGAACATGCGATTCGCTCGGATGGAACGCTGTATGTCATGTATCCGGCCTCACTCGTCAACTTTCTGATTCATCAAATGCTCGTCGTGCTCGTCATCTTGTTCATCTTCACGTTCGTGTTGATGGAGCGGAGTCTCTGGCAACGTACATTATGGGCGCCAATCCTCGCGATGCTGATGCTCGGGATGCTGATCGTCGTTCCTGTGACGGTGTTCTTCTTTTTAGAAAACCGGTTGTTCATGGATGAGATGGTGTTTGTGGTTATCCTCGGTTTGATTGGATGGGTGTCTGCAACAATCTGGATTGGTCGTCGCTACTTGACGAAAAAACTAAGTGTGTGAGGTGAGTAGATGAAACGATTATGGAATGTAGCCGTGCTCGGTGCGATTGTGCTCATCGGTCTTGGGACGTTTGCTTTCGATATGCGGGACACGAAAGCCGAGTGGGAGTTGGCCGTCACGTCGAATCCGGACCTTTGGGAAGAGCAAACGATTAGTTTATTTTCTGGCACAGAAGAAGAAGGTACGACGGAACGATTTATATTGACGACCGATGGGAGTCGTGTGACGACCAATTTGAATTATATCGAAGAAGCGTTGGCATATGATGACGAGATTGACTCGTCCGTGCGCAGGTTTTATCGACAGCTCTCGGGTCTAACGTTCGTGCAATCCATTCGGACACCTGATGGCTATATCGGGGTTGGCCAGAATGGTAACACGGAGATTGCGGTATTCCGATTGAACGGAGAAGACGTGACCAAACAAGTCTTCGGGAAAGACGTCAGTGGTTCGTCGGAACTCATGGATAGCCCTTGGGCTGGAATGTTCGTTCGTGAAGGAAACATACACGTCATTTACCGAGACGGGTACGGGGAAAATCCAGTCACGAAAATCGCCATGCTCGATGAAGGCGACAAACAAATCAAGATTGAAACCGTCGAGCTTCAAGATGAGGCCGTTTCATCTGTGACCGGTACGTCGTGGGCCTTCCGTCCTTATATGGCGACGATTGCGCCCGACAACCGATTCATTCCGGTTGGTATGACTGAACAGACATCGGTTACCGAAAACGGAGAAACGTATTTGAGTGAGCAAGAAAAGATGGGGATTCATGCATACGATGTTGATACGAAGCAAGTGGTCGAATTGACGCCGGACGGAGACATGTGGAATGCGACCGTCTATGAAGACCAATTGATTGCCTTACAAGAAGACGGAACCGAACTCGTCGTCGACTTGAAGACAGGGAAGCAATCGACGCGGCCAGTTATCGATGGTTCGGTCGGCACGACGTCATACGTCGACGACCAACTGTATCATGCTCGTCCGACGAAAGAAGGGGCCGTCATCGACGTCTATCAAGATGGAAAAGCCATCTCGAGCGCTGTCGTGAAAGCGACGAACAATGCGGCGAAAGCGTTAGTGTCCGACACGGAATATTATGTACAATAACAAATAACCGAGAGGCGGCCGCCTCTCGGTTATTTTGATGGTTTCGGGATGATGACCCCTTCTTCTAAATCGAGCAACAAATCGATCAGCTCCGCACAAAATTCGGGGAACTGGTCGAGGAACGCACCTGGGCCGACCTCGTCCGTGAAGTCGATGTATAAATCCGATACGTTGCCGGCCATCTTCGCCGGGAGGGCGAGAAACGCCGATCCGAAACGCCAGCTGCCGCGAATGTCGAGCAGTTTCCCGAGCATGATGTCACCGACTTCACGTTTTTCAGGGAGGTTGACGCGATACGTCTCCTTCGTCTCCCAGTCGCGAAGACCGTCCTCGGTCACTTCAAAGACTGAACAGCGCGGGACGGCGAGTCCGCGGAGCGCGTGATACAGGGCCGGGGACATGTCCGCCTTATGGTCCGCTAAATAGCGACCGTGCGGCGTCATCCCGTCCTCGTCCGTCTCAAAGAAGACGGCCCAATCGATGAATAGGTCGCGGAACAGTTCGGCGTCTTTCAAATGCCATGTGCCTTCCGAGGCGATTTCTTGAATATAGTTTGTCCATTGCGTGCTCCGTGCGAGTGCCGCTTGCTCATATAATTTCTTCAGCTCGGCCAGCAATTCGGACTCTTCCACAAGCAATGGGAATGGAATCACTTTCCGGTCTTTTTTCATCGACGTGGTCCTCGCTTGTTCGCAGGGCGCTTGATGACTTTCGGTTTGTCTTCGATGCGTTTCTCGATGACGTCACCGCGGTAAATCTCGAGCTCCTTCAATTCGACGCCGAGTTGACGGGCGAACGCCTTCAAGTGCTTCAAGTCCTCATCGGTCACGAGTGAGAGCACAGTCCCGGCCGCGTTTCCACGAGCCGTCCGGCCCGAGCGGTGAATGAAGTCGTCAATCGATTCGGGCAAGTCGAAATGGACGACGTGCGTCACTTCTTCGATGTCGAGGCCGCGAGCGGCAAGGCCCGTCGTGATGAGGAGCGGGTACTCGCCTTTGCGGAATTCACGGAGCGTCTCGACGCGTTCCCGTTTGCCTTTTAAGCTGTCGAGCATGCGATAGTTCACGTTCATCTTCTCGAGCTCTCCTTTTAAAGGCGGCAAGAACGAGCGGTTGTTGATGAAGGCGAGCGCTTTGACACCGTCGACGTGAGACAGACGGCGGAGTAGCTCCGGCTTGTAGCGGCGTGTCGTCAACATGTAGCCGAACGTCACTTGGTTATTCACGGCCCGCTCGATTTTAATGTGAGCCGGTTCATTCAAGAACGGTGCGGCCCAGGCGTTCAACGAATCCGTCAACGTCGCTGACACGAGCGCGATTTGGCGATTTGCTGCCGTATGCTTGATGATTCGCTCCGCGGTCTCGGTCAACCCGCTGTCGATGATTTGATCCGCTTCATCGAGAATGACCGTATGCGTCTCATGCAACTTCAATTTCTTCTTTTCAATCAATTCGACGAGACGTCCCGGCGTCCCGACGATCAAATGCGGTTTTTTCTTCAATCGGTCGATTTGACGCTTCAGCTCAACCCCACCGATGAACGAGGCGATGCGGACATCACCTTTCTCCGTGAAGCGTTGGGCGACGTTTTGAATCTGCATGACGAGTTCTCGTGTCGGGGCGACGATGACGACTTGGATGCGTTCGTTCGTCGGGTCGATTTTCTCGATTGCCGGTAACAAATAGGCGAGCGTCTTCCCGGTGCCGGTCGGCGCCTCGATGGTCACGTCTTTGCCGTCAAGCAAGAGCGGGAACGCTTCTGCTTGGACCGGCATTGGTTCAGTGAAGCCGAGGCGCTCCCAGGCTTCATTAATAAATGGTTTTGTAAAGTTCATATCAGTTCTCCTTATCGTTGGGCAAAAACAAAGGAAGCATAAGCGCTCCCTGTCTCAAATATAACGAACATGTTCGGTGTCGCCGTCAAATGACGAGCGCAGTGTCTGGGTATACGTTTGGCCGTCTTCGATGAGCGAAATGTGCACATCGATTCCGTCGGCTGTCCGTTCGATGCCTTCGAGCGTGAACCCTTGGTAGACGCGGTACTGTAACTCCGTCACCAACTGCTCATACGGTTTTAACTCGGGATGCGTCGCGACGACATCAATCGGTCGTGAGACGAGCGCGACGAGTAAGCTGTCTCGATAATCGATGAAATCTTCGTTTTCGATGTCATCATCGAAGCGAATCCAAAATCCTGCATCTTCAAATTCTGTAATGAATCCGTCACGCGATTCTCCGGCTGAATCGACTTTAAGTGAAATTCGATCACCGACTTTCAAGTCGTGCTCAGGTGTCAATGGTTCATACGTCATGGGAAGAACCCCTTCCTCTTCTACAATGTTCTGCCTTCATTGTGTCTGAAATGCGTCAAAAATTCAAGTTCTATCCCTGAAGTGTGAGGGACATCACACCTAAATCTGTATACTTCGTCACAGAAAGCAAAGAGGAGTACAGATGACGCCGAAGACTTGCAACCATGGGCATCATCTGTTTCAAATTTGAGTGATGGCCTAGTATAACAGATAGTGAAGCGCTTACAAACGGCGAGGCGTATCAACGTTCATTAGATTGTTACAACATTCACAAGTTCGTAATACATCTTGTTCACTTTTTCACGTACACTCATATTATAGAAAGCAGGCAGTTATCTCAACCTATGAGGAGTGACCAACCATGGCAACCGAAATCAAATCAGCGTGGTCAGGATTTGTTCCTGGTCAATGGACGACGGAAGTGAACGTCGGGGAGTTTATTCGATTGAACCGGCACGAGTATACGGGAGACGATCGTTTCTTGGCAGGGCCGACGGAGGCGACGGATCGTCTTTGGGCACATGTGATGGAATTGACGAAACAAGAGCGAGAACGTGGCGGGGTTTGGGATGTCGATCAACATACGCCATCGACCATCATCTCGCACGGACCAGGATACTTAGACAAAGCGTTAGAGAAAGTCGTCGGCGTTCAGACGGATGAGCCGTTCAAACGCTCAATCCACCCGAACGGCGGGATTCGGATGGTCGATGCGGCACTCGAATCGTACGGGTTCGAGCCGGATCCGCAGATCACCAAAATTTATTCGGACATTCGGAAGACGCATAACCAAGGTGTCTTCGATGCGTACACGCCTGAAATGCGTGCGGCTCGGAAATCGGGGATCATTACGGGTCTTCCTGATGCATACGGACGCGGACGCATTATAGGAGACTATCGTCGCGTCGCTCTTTATGGTGTCGACTTCTTGATGGCTGAACGGAAGAAAGATTTGGCGAAGCGTGGTGGCTTCTTGTCTGAAGCCGATATTCGGACACGCGAAGAAATGTCGGAACAGCTCCGGGCGCTCCAAGAATTGAAACAGCTCGGTACGGCGTACGGGTTTGACCTCGGCCGTCCGGCGGAAAATACACAAGAGGCGTATCAATGGGTGTACCTTGCTTATCTCGCAGCCGTCAAAGAACAAAACGGGGCCGCCATGTCACTCGGACGCGTTTCGACGTTCCTCGACGTCTATGCAGAGCGTGACATCGAAGCTGGTCGTTTGACGGAGTCGGATGTCCAAGAAATCGTTGATCACTTCATTATGAAGCTTCGAATCGTCAAGTTTTTACGGACACCAGACTATAACGAACTGTTCTCCGGTGACCCGACATGGGTGACCGAGTCAATCGGTGGCATGAGTGAAGACGGTCGCTCGAACGTGACGAAGAGCTCGTTCCGCTTCCTCCATTCGCTCTCAAACCTCGGCCCGGCTCCTGAGCCGAACTTGACGGTGCTCTGGTCAACGAGATTGCCAGAAGGGTTCAAACAATACTGCGCGAAGATGTCGATTGAGACGTCGGCTATCCAATATGAAAACGATGATCTCATGCTTCCGACGTTCGGTGACGATTATGGCATCGCCTGCTGTGTGTCGCCGATGAAAATCGGGAAACAGATGCAGTTCTTCGGCGCTCGCGCCAACATGGCGAAAGCACTCCTCTATAGCATGAACGGGGGACGCGATGAGAAGAGCGGCGACCAGATCGCACCGGCTTGGGAGATGAACACGGAAGACGTCCTCACGTACGAAAAAGTGTACGCTGACTTCGACCGGACGCTCGATTGGCTCGCTGAACTATATGTCAACACGCTCAACGTCATCCATTTCATGCACGACAAATACGCGTACGAACGTATCGAGATGGCGCTCCACGACCCTGAGATTTTACGGACGATGGCATGCGGCATCGCCGGCCTCTCGGTCACAGCCGACAGCCTGTCAGCCATCAAATATGCGACCGTGAAACCGGTCCGAAACGAACAAGGCATCGCCGTCGACTTCGAGACAGAAGGCGACTTCCCTAAATTCGGCAACAACGACGACCGTGTCGATGCGATCGCCGTCGAACTCGTTGAATCGTTCATGGAAAAAGTACGCAAGCATAAAACGTACCGTGATGCGCTCCATACGCAGTCGGTCTTGACGATCACATCAAACGTCGTCTACGGCAAGAAGACAGGGAACACACCAGACGGACGTCGCGCCGGCGAACCGTTCGCACCAGGTGCGAACCCGATGCACGGCCGGGATACGAAAGGGGCAGCCGCGTCGCTCTCATCAGTCGCGAAACTCCCGTTCGAACACGCGCAAGACGGTATCTCCTACACGTTCTCGATCGTCCCGAAAGCGCTCGGTAAAGAAGAAGTGGCACGTGAACTCAACTTGGCGGCACTCCTTGACGGTTATATGGGCGGGGCACATAAAGGCCATCACTTGAACGTCAACGTCTTCAACCGTGAGACGTTGCTCGATGCGATGGAGCATCCGGAAGAATATCCACAGCTCACGATCCGTGTCTCAGGTTACGCGGTCAACTTCATCAAGTTGACACGCGAGCAACAGATCGACGTCATCAACCGGACGTTCCACGGTTCACTGTAAACAAAGGCTTGGCGGCCTTCACTCGAGGGCCGCTCATTCGTTAGGAGGTCATTTCGATGACAATGGGATATGTACACTCGGTCGAATCGTTTGGAACCGTTGACGGCCCGGGAATTCGTTTTATCGTCTTTTTACAAGGTTGTGCGCTGCGTTGCCTCTATTGCCATAACGCTGATACGTGGGATTTCAAAAAGAATAACCATCGTTCGGCCGAGGATGTCATTCAAGAAGCGCTCAGCTATCGTCCGTTCATGGAAGCGTCAAAAGGCGGCATCACGATTTCTGGGGGCGACCCGCTCGCGCAGCCAGAGTTTTTAGAGGCGCTGTTGCGTGAAGCGAAGAAACACGGGCTCCATACGACACTCGACACGTCAGGTGCACTCCGTCCCCCTAACTTGGACGCGATTTTGGACCATACCGATCTCGTCTTGCTTGATATTAAACATATCGACGATGACATGTGTAAGAAACTGACAGGACGGAGCAACGTCAACACGCTCGCGCTCGCGGAGCACTTATCCGAGCGCGGAACGAACATGTGGATTCGCCATGTCCTCGTCCCGGAATGGACACTCGATGAAGATGCGCTCCGCCGCACGGCAGCGTTCATTCAAAAACTCGATCACGTCGAGAAAGTCGAAATCTTACCGTACCATGAGATGGGCGTCTACAAATGGGAGGCGCTCGGTCTCGACTATCCGCTCAAAGGGATTAAACCCCCGACGACGGAACAAGTCGAATGGGCGGAAGGGATCTTACAAGGAACCGTTTAAAAAACTGCGCAGACCGTCATCATGGTCTGCGCAGTTTTCTTATAGATGCTTTTGATTCACGTGTAGACGGATGGCGGTCTCATCGAGCGGGCGTTTGGCGACGCCGGTCTCGACGGCCGCGGTAGCGACCGCGACGGCTACGGCCGGTGCGACGCGTTCATCGAACGGACTCGGGATGACGACCCCGTTCGTCAAATCTTCCTCGGTCACTAGGTCGGCAATCGCATGGACGGCGGCTTCCTTCATTTCCTCATTGATTTCGGTCGCGCGAACGTCAAGCGCGCCGCGGAAAATGCCTGGGAAGGCGAGGACGTTGTTCACTTGGTTGGCGAAGTCCGAACGGCCGGTCGCCACGACGCGGGCGCCTGCGTTTGTCGCGAGTTCCGGCATAATCTCTGGAATCGGGTTCGCTAGGGCGAAGATGATTGGGTCGACGGCCATCGAACGGACCATGTCTTCCGTGACAGCCCCGGCCGCCGAGACGCCGATAAAGACGTCGGCCCCTTCGAGCACGTCGGCGAGCGATCCTTCGTGTTGCTTCCGGTTCGTCGCGTTGGCGATTTGGTCTTTGAACGGGTTCATCCCTTCGACGCGTCCTTCGTAAATCGCGCCTTTCGTGTCGCAGATGACGAGGTCCTCGACACCGAAACGCTTCAATAATTTGGCGATGGCGATGCCGGCTGCACCGGCCCCGTTCATGACGACGCGGAGTTCCGGCATCGTCTTATCAACAAGGCGTAGCGCGTTGACGAGACCGGCCAAGACGACGATGGCCGTGCCGTGTTGGTCGTCATGGAAGACGGGAATCGGAAGCGATTGTTTCAACCGAGCCTCGATTTCAAAACACTCGGGTGCTTTGATGTCTTCTAAGTTGACCGCGCCGAACGTCGGTGCGAGCAGTTCGACCGTCCGAACGATCTCGTCGACGTCATGCGTGTCTAGGCAGATGGGGAATGCATCGACCCCGGCGAAGCTTTTGAACAAGACGGCCTTCCCTTCCATGACCGGGAGGGCGGCCTCAGGTCCGATATTCCCGAGACCGAGGACGGCGCTGCCATCTGAGACGACGGCGACCGTATTGGCCCGGAGTGTATAGTCATAAGATAATTCTTTATCGTCAGCGATGCGTCGGCACGGCTCGGCTACACCCGGTGAATAGGCGAGGCTGAGCGCCTCTTTCGTGTCGACGTCGACTTTCGGTGTCGTTTCCAATTTTCCGTGATGGAAAGCATGCATCTCGAGTGCGCGTTCATTCAATGTTTTCATGTCTCTCTCCCTATGGCTAAAACGATTTTATCTATGGCGATTCGTGTATATTGTAACGAAGTAACCGCTTTCTTTCGAGGGGTTTGTGCACATTCAATGGAACAATTTCTGAACGTATGTTCATAAATATCGGACTCGTGTTAGGATATGGTACTAATCGAAGCCGTAAAAAGAAGGAGACACGGCTATTTCCGTGTCTCCCGATTCGTTATGCTTTCGTCTTTCGTTTCTTCTTCTCGGCGATGCGAGCTGCTTCCGCTTGTCGTTTCTCGGCGTAGCGGAGTTCGCGCTCGAGTTTGACGAAGCTTTGATACCGTTTCGCATCGAGCGTTCCGGATGTGATGGCGGCTCGGACGGCGCAGCCCGGTTCGTTGCCGTGCGAACAGTCGCGGAACCGACACGCCTCGGCGAGCGTCTCGATATCGCGGAACGTATCGTCAAGGTGGTCGGCCCCGTCCCAAAGTCCGAACTCGCGCATCCCGGGCGTGTCGATGACGAACAAATCGTCAATCTGGAACAGTTCGCGATGCGTCGTCGTATGCTTGCCGCGTTCATCGCTCTCGCGGACGGCCTGTGTCTCGGCGACGGTCGTCCCGGCGAGCGCGTTCGTCAGCGTCGATTTCCCGACACCGGACGAGCCGACGAGGACGATGGTGCTTCCGCCCGGCAGTGCGGCTCGCAACGCTTCCACGCCGTCCCCAGTGACTGCACTGACAGGAAAGACGTCGACCCCAGGAACCGTCAACGTGAGCTCGTCGACGAGGGCATCTGCGCTGTCGACTTGGTCCGATTTCGTCAAGACGATGAGCGGTGTGGCGCCGGTCTCCCATGCGGCGAGCGAATAACGTTCGAGGCGGCGCAGGTTGAAATCGTGGCCGCACGCCATCGTGATTAAAATGAAATCGACGTTCGCGCAGATCAGCTGTTCGCGCGTCTCGTTGCCGGCCGCTGCCCGTGAAAGGACAGTGCGTCGTTCAAGGAGACGTCGAATCAAGCCTTGACCATGCTCGCGAACGGTGAACTCGACATAGTCGCCGATGACGGGATAGTCGCGCTCGCTCTCGGCCTCATGCCGAAATTTTCCGGAGACGCTACACGTGTAGGTTTCGTTCTCTGTCGTGACGGTGTACATATGTTGGAACTGTGCCGTGACACGTCCCGTTGTGCTTGTTGTTTGATTCAAATAGAATCCTCCTTTTAGTAGTGGAGGACAGTCGCCCTCCGATTGGCTGACAAGGTCGGTAATGCATGGATTACGGTGCTCATAAAACATCATCCTTTCGTTGTTCGATAGCAGTAGTATACCACATCGATTGAGAACGCTAACATCTCAGTCTTCAGACCGAGGGAAAACAGGTCTTCCGCTCGTCGCATCCCGAAAAATAACGTATTATGATAAGAGTGTACTTAACGAGGAGGGATGACAGATGAATCGCCAGGTGAAGCAAGTGCTGTTCATCGTGGCCGCGATCTCTTTAGTTCTCGTTCTAATCGGCTTTTTACCAAATATGATCTTATTTGGTTTGGGGGCGCTCTTAGCACTGTGGGCTGGAGTCAGATTCATGGCTGTGACACATGTCGGCGCGAAAATCGGTTACGGCGCACTCGCCGTAGTCGGGATACTCACGGTATTGTCGAATATTTGGGCGTTAATCGGAATTTTGGTAGCATGGGTCCTGTTTAAAGGGTATATGATGTATGCCAACCAAAAGCGGGATGTCGAGATTTTTAACGCGGACGGGTCGCGTGCGAGCGGAAGTAGCTTTCAATCGTTTGACCAAGTCTGGCAGAAGTTTGTAAACCGTCGCTAAGATTCACAAGGAGGATACGATGATGAAGACACCATTTGACCAGTTTCGTGATTTAGCTAATGAGTTGACGAAAGAGTTATCGAAAGAAATGAAGAAGTATCAAGATAAAGAGGCACCGCGCTCGAGCGGTGAAGCCGAGTTGAACCGTCACATCCGTGGCGCTGAAAAAGAAGCGTTGTCGGTCGAACGCCTCGTCGAGCGTCAAAAAACGTTGCTTGATGAATTGGCGACAAAACGTGATGACGCCAAACAGATGGCCGATAAGCGATACGAGCAGACGGAATTGGCGAAAAAAGCGGGTGAAGAGAAGCTTGCCGAACGGGCCGCTCTTGAGTCGAAGCACTACGGGGAACAATACCGCTACTTCGAAGGGTTGATCGATGAAGGAACGCGTGAACTCGATGCCCTCGAGCGTCGTGCCCTCGAGATGCGTTTGAAACTCGATGAGATGCAAAACAAACGTTACGAGTTTGCGATGCGTCAAAACATGGACTTGTTGAAAGGGGCACTCGACCAAATTTTCGGAGCAGACACGTCGAAATCGCATCCGTTCACAGAAGAGGAAGAGAAGAAAGAGTCAACTCCAGAAGAATCAATCGATTCGGCAGACGAAGATGACTTTGAAGCAAAACTGAAAGAACTTGAGCGTCGTTTCAAACAAGACTGACGCGACGGTTCAGCGATGGTCCGAGATGGATTCGGGCCATCGCTTCTTTGCTTCATATTACATATCGGGAGAGGAGGAAGCCGGGTGGAACGTTGGAACACACGCCAAATTATCGGATTTATGATTATCTTATTTGCCATCGGTCTATTCATCGACATCATCACTGGCGGCAATAGCATTTTGTTCAGCATGATTTTACCGTTACTTTTGCTTTACATCGGACGTCGCTTTAGCCGGAAAGGCAACCAGCCGGTCAGCTATGTCTTTTATGGCATCGGTGGCATCATGCTCGTCGGACTCATCTTCTCATCGGCCGCTTTCGGATTTGTCTTGTCAGGACTCTTACTCATGTTCGGATATCGTCTTTATAAAAATCGTCCAATCGAATCGAATCGATTCCGCACACACCTCCGGCAAGAACAGGCGTTTTCGTTCGGCACAAAAGAGTCGGGACATTACGTGTTGAAAGACACGAACGAGTTCTTCTTGCTGCGTGACGTCGAAATGGACTTGTCTCGCGCCATCATCCCGGAAGGAGAGACGTTCTTACTATTGAACGGACTCGCTGGTGACGTCCGGATCTTGATTCCGGCAGGGTACGATTATTCGATTGATGCCTCGATTGGATTTGGTAAGATTCAAGTCGATGAATCGAACTATTCGCCGGTGTTCAATCGCCGTTTCTATACGGCGTCGGACGACTATCCGACGGCGACGCGCAAAGTCCGGATTCATATCGTGCTCATGAGCGGAAGTGTCGAGGTGATGACGGTATGAAAAAAGATTCTTACCCAAGGACGGTCGTCTGGCATCAACTATTTAGTAGCTTGTTGACGGCGCTGTTCGTCACATTAGCCTTTTTAATAGGTGACTCGACTTCACTCCGAGATTTGTTCACGCGTGAAGAAGGGTTGCCTTTCGGTGTGTCCATCCTCGTCATCGCCGTTTTGATTGGCAGTGTGTTCGGGGTCGGGTCCTACTTTTACTTACGCCGCGATTTTCGGGAAGTCGCGAACGCTTTATGGAAACTAGAGAACCAAAAAGAAATTACGTTTCGTCCGCTGTCCCCATATCGTGACACGTTAGAACGAATCGTCCGCATCAGCAAACAACGGACCGAAATGGTCGAAGTCGCCAAACGCGTCGGGGATCGTCCTGTCAGCGTCGAGGAGGCGCGGAGTGAAGCGGTCGTCGAAGAGCGTCGCCGTGTCGCCCGCGAGTTGCACGATTCGGTCAGTCAACAGTTGTACGCCATCTCGATGATGACGACGGCAGCGAAGCAGACGATTGACGTCAAACCGGACGTCGCCGCCAAACAGATTGCACAAGTCGAGGTCATGGCCCAAACCGCCCAAGCCGAGATGCGTTCGCTTCTTTTGCAACTGCGTCCGGTCGAGCTCGAAGGGATGACGCTGAAGACCGGGATTGAACGGTTGTTAGAAGAGTTGTCTCGTAAACAATCGACGGAACTCGTCTGGCGGCTCGAAGAAGTTCATTTGTCCCGTCACACGGAGAACGAACTGTTTCGCATCGTCCAAGAAGCGATTAGCAACACCCTCCGTCACGCCAAGGCGAAGCGGCTCGAGATTGAGATGCGGACCGTCCAACAGACGGTCATCTTGAAAATCAATGATGACGGCATCGGGTTTAATGTCGATGATACACAAGTCGCCTCATATGGCTTACAATCGATAAGAGAGAGAACGGCCGAGGTCGGTGGGACGTTACGTCTCGTCAGTGTGCCTGGTGCCGGTACTCAAATTGAAGTGCGCGTGAAACAACAAGTGGAGGGATTGGAATGATTCGAGTCGTATTAATTGATGACCACGAGATGGTCCGGGCCGGGGTGTCGGCTTTCTTGTCGACACAACCGGACATCGAAGTCGTCGGCGAGGCCTCCGACGGGGCGACGGGCGCGGAGCTCGCGATCGCGGAGAAACCGGATGTCGTCTTGATGGACCTCGTCATGGAGCCGGTCGACGGGGTCGAGTCGACGAAACGCATCAAAGCGAGTTGGAAAGAAGCGAAGATTTTAGTCGTCACGAGTTTCTTAGACGATGAAAAAGTGTACCCGGTCATCGAGGCGGGGGCGATGAGTTACGTCTTGAAGACGGCGAACGCCAACGAGATTGCCGACGCGATTCGCCAGACAGCGGCGGGGAATCCCGTCATGGCCGCGCAAGTGACCGGTAAGATGCTCGAGCGTCTCCGTCATCCAGAAACGACGCTTCATGAGAGTCTGACGGCACGGGAACGTGAGATTTTACAACTGATGGCTGAAGGGAAAGCAAATCAAGTCATCGCCGATGAATTGTACATTTCGCTCAAGACGGTGAAGACACACGTGTCGAACATTTTGACGAAGCTCGACGTATATGACCGGACCCAAGCCGTCGTCTATGCGTTCCAGCACAACTTGGTGAGCAAATGAGCGGTGTCGTGATTCCGACGTTAGAAACGGAACGGCTGACGTTGCGGCCGCTCGAGGTGGTCGATGCAGGTCGGCTGTTCCCAATCTTTTCGAACGCGACCGTATTGAAGCATTACGGCATGGAGCCGCACGCCACAGTGGATGAGACGGTTCAAATGGTGACGAACATGGTCGAGGGGATGCGGGCGGGGACGGTCATCCGTTGGGGAATCGTTCGCAAAGACGACTTGACGTTGATTGGGACCATCGGCTTTCATAATCTCGTTCCACGCCACCGCCGCGCCGAGGTCGGATATGAGATTCACCCGGACTATTGGCGTAACGGCTATGCGTCCGAGGCGTTGCAAACGACGCTCGACTATTCAAGCCGCGTGGCAGCGTTTGATCGAATCGGGGCAGTCGTCTATACAGAGAACGTCGCCTCACAACACATGCTTGAGCGGAACGGGTTCATACGCGAAGGCACGCTCCGACACTACATGCACCAAGATGGCAGGGCACATGACGTTTATATGTATAGCTACATACACGAAAGGCAGGATCACGAATGATCCTGCCTTTTAGCGTTTCTGGGCCTCTATTTGTTCGTCAATTTCTGATAGGTATTCCCATCGTTCCATCTTCGAATCGAGCGCTTCTTTCAACGTCGAGATTTCGGCATAAATCTCATTCACTTTTCCGATGTCGCTCCCGGCATCGGCCAAGCGTGCCTCAGCTGTCTCGATGGCAGACTCGATTGAGGCGATGTCGTCCTCAATCGTTTCCCATTCCTTCTGTTCTTTGAACGTGAATTTGACGACGTCCGTCTTGACGCGTTCTTTCTTCTCTTTCGGTTCCTTTTTCGCCTGCACCTTCGTCTCGACGAGCGAGGCTAAATAGTCGCTATATTCGGCATGATAGACGTTGATTGAGCCGTCTTCGAACGCGATCAGTTGGCCGGCGATTCGGTCTAAGAAATAGCGGTCGTGGCTGACGGCGATGACGGTTCCGGGGAAAGATTCCAAATAGTCCTCGAGAACGGATAACGTCTCGGTATCGAGGTCGTTCGTCGGTTCGTCCAAGAACAAGACGTTCGGCTCGTCCATCAAAATGCGGAGAAGGACGAGACGTCGTTTCTCGCCACCGGACAGCTTCGCGATCGGTTTATATTGCGCATCCGGTGTGAATAAGAACCGCTCGAGCATTTGGCTCGCCGTAATCGATTCACCGTCCGGGGTGTGAATCACTTGCGCGATGCGTTCGATTTCATCGATGACACGGCGTGACAAGTCCTCGAATTCGACTTGTTGCCCGTAATAGCCGAGATGGACCGTCTCGCCATGCACGACCGTGCCGGACGTCGGCTCGAGCCGCTTGGCGAGGAGGTTCATGAGCGTCGTCTTACCACTTCCGTTCGGGCCGACGATGCCGTACCGTTCACGGCGACCGAACAACCAGTTGAACTCACGGATGATGGGCGTGTCGTCATATTGGAACGACAGGTGTTCGACTTCAATCACCTTTTTCCCGAGACGGCGCGATCCGACGGATACCTCGAGTACCTCGTCTTCGGCGAGCGACTCCTGATGCTTCAAGTCTTCGACGCGTTGAATCCGGGCCTTTTGTTTCGTCGTCCGTGCTTTGGCGCCACGTCGGAGCCAAGCGAGTTCACGTCGCAGGATGTTCTGACGTTTTTGTTCCATCGATTGCGTCCGCGCTTTTCGTTCGGCCCGTTTCTCGAGAAACAGCTCATAGTTCCCGTCATAGAAATAGCTCGTCCCGTCCGCAATCTCCAAAATGTGGTTCGTGACACGATTTAAGAAGTAGCGGTCGTGCGTGATGAGTAGGATGGCACCACGATAGTCCGCGAGCACCGTCTCGAGCCAAGCGATCGTATCGGCGTCGAGTTCGTTCGTCGGCTCGTCGAGTAAGAGCAAGTCCGCTTCGTCGAGCAGCGCCGCAGCGAGGGCGACCCGCTTTTGTTGACCACCCGACAGAGAACTGACGTCAGCCGTCACGTCCGGAAGTCCGAGCCGGTTTAAAATCGATTTTAATTTCGCCTCGGTTTCCCACGCGTCAGCGGCATCGACAGCTTGTTGGGCTTTCATGAACCGCTCGAGCCGCTGCTCGCTCGCCGGATCGGCTTCGAGTTGTTGCCGCGCCTGTTCATATGCTTTTAACGCCAGGACGGACGGAGTCTCGCTCGTGAACAGCGCATCTAAAATGGTTTGGTCAGGTGCGAATTCGACCGTCTGTGTCAAATAACGGATTCGGTAGTCGTTCGGGTGTTGCATCGTGCCGCGGTCGGCCGTCTCCACCCCGGCAATGATTTTCATAAAGGTGGATTTTCCAGAGCCGTTGACGCCGATGATGCCAATCCGATTCCCTGGGTGAATCGTCATCGTTACGTCGTCGAATAGGACTTTATCGGCAAACTCTTTATGGATCCCTTCGATGGTGAGTAAACTCATGACACATCTCCTTCTACGATTTGACGAATCGCGGCTTCGACCGTGGCGGCGACTTCCTTATTCGGGATATCGGCCGGATCGATGGCCGGAAGGAACGTCACGTCAACCGTGCCGGGCGTGATACGGTTTTTCGTCTCGAGTAGATGGTGGCTACCTTGAATCGCGACCGGGACGATTTTGGCACCGCTCGAAGTGGCAAGTGTCAGACTGCCGGCTTTGAATTCTTTCATCGGTCCGCCTTTCGAGCGTGTGCCTTCTGGGAAGATGATGATGGACTGTCCGGACTTAATCGTCTCGACGCCAGAGCGAATCGCCTTGATGGATTGCCGGCGGTCACTCCGGTCGATAAAGATACAACCCATCAGCTCCATCCAACGCGGGATAATTGGGAATTTTTGAACTTCGATTTTTGAAATGAACGCTTTCGGGTGTTTCGTCGCCGTGATCATAATCGGGACGTCGAAGTTTCCTTGGTGGTTCGCGACGTAGACGACCGGTTCGTTCGGGATGTTTTCGAGTCCCTTCACACGAACGTTCGCCCCGGCAACCTTTAATAAAAAGGTGGCCCATTTATAGGCGATGTCTTGCACGTAGCGATAGCGGGCCGGTACCTCGATCGTGCTTGCCTTTTTTAAAAACGGCAATGTCACTGGAAGTACGGCAAAAAATGAGAAAAACCAAATAGCGGTGCGAATCATACAGTTGTCTCCTTTCCATGTAGCGCGCAATAAGAAAGAGTCTTCTTCTCGAATGGAGAATCCGACTCTACGGCATGAAACCTTATTCCCAGAAGCGAGAATCGCTTTCCTCTTCTTCTTCCTCGAGTTCGAACGTAATTCGTTTATTCACCGGGTCGACGACGAAGTAAGCACCGTCTTGCTCGATGCTTTTGATTTGCATCGCTTGATCGTTCCCGATTTCAAGCGTGAGCCGAATCCGGTTGTCATCGTCGACGAGCAAGATTCCGTCTTCTTTCAGCCATAGCTCCATGACCGGTGAATAGCGTAAGATCCATTCGTTCGATAAGGGGATTTCATTCATACGTGTGTGTGCCTCCTACGGTTCAAATCCGTTATGCGATCTACTATCTTCATTAGAATAACAAAACTGACCGTCGAAGACGAGTGTTATGTAGAGCGTTTGCGCGAGCTAGAGTGCATCCGGGCGACGATTCGATTGATTCGCTTTTGGTCACGCCGTTCTTTGAGCAGGTTGTTCGTTTGCGCAATCAACTGCTTGAACGAGGATAACCCCATCGCGAGCAGCGCTGCGAATAAGAACGTGCCGATCGGGTCCTTGAAAAAACCGGTTTGGAACGAGACGGATAAACCGACGACCGAAACAATCGTGGCGAGAAAGTAAAATAGCATGAGTGACTCTTCCTTTCCGATAAGATTCAAAAAGTGCCGAACGTTAAATTCGTTCGACAATCGCCAGATAAATTCCTTTTTCTGTCGAACAAAAGAAAAAAACGCCTTCCCGAATAGAGAGGCGTTTC
This sequence comes from Exiguobacterium sp. s150, assembly GCF_018618435.1. Classification (NCBI taxonomy): domain Bacteria; kingdom Bacillati; phylum Bacillota; class Bacilli; order Caryophanales; genus Exiguobacterium; species Exiguobacterium sp. s150. The sequence continues at coordinate 27,797 of NZ_JACSMC010000008.1, forward strand.
ACTCTTGAACCATTGTGACCGATGAAGACACGTTCGTGTCGACACCGTTTGAGAAAATGAAGCTAAGTGAAGCGAGAAGGGCGAAGAACGTAATCAATAGCCCCTTCATAAAGCGTTTCGCAAATGAGCGAGATTGAACATCAAACATTTTATATCCCCCGTTCGGCCATGGCTGAAACCTAATTGTTAAACAACACTCTTCTTATAATAACGTTTTCAAAATGTGGATACTAGATGGAAATATGCCGTTCACAAAATTGTCACAATCATTTGAACATTATCGGCATAAGCCGGTCTTTTTTTCTTTTCATATGAGGGTTTGTGTTCACAATTTGGTCACATTCGGTTGAGGTAAGAAAAACGAACGTGATATGATTAGGAACGTGTGTAGGTAGGTATACTGACAGTAATAGAAGAAAAAAGGATGTGGATGTTATGGCATTACGCGCAGGAGAAGTCGTGGACTTGGTCGCAGAACGTTCCGCTGATTTCGGTGTGTTCATCGGAAACGGTCGCGAAGAGGTACTACTTCATCGAAAAGAGCAAACAGAAGAAGTCACGGTCGGACAGACCGTACGTGTCTTCCTCTATCACGATTCAGAAGGGCGTCTCGCTTCGACGATGACGATCCCGAACGTGACGTTTGACGAGTATGAATGGTTCGAAGTGACGGGCGTCCGTTACAATACGGGTGTGTTCGTCAATATCGGGATTCAAAAAGACGTGCTCGTCTCACAAGACGACCTTCCGGAAAATCGGTCGTACTGGCCAAAAGAAGGCGACAAGCTATGTGTCCGTCTCAAGTACGACCAAAAAGGGCGCCTCTTGGGCGACCCGGCTCCTTACGCTTACTTGAATTTATTGGCCCGTCCCGCAAAAGAAGAATGGGGCAATCAGGACGTATCGGCAATCGTGTTGAACAAGCGAGACGTCGGGGTCAACGTTTGGGTCGAGAACGAGTCGCTCGGTTTCTTACATGAAGCAGAAATGACACGTTGGCCACGCCTCGGTGAGCAGTTGACGGTCCGCGTGACGAAAGTGAAACAAGACGGTACGGTGCTCGTCTCGATGAAGCCGCGTGCGTATGAAGCGATTGAAGGGGATGCAGGAAACGTTCTCTCTTATATTGAAGAACGAGGTGGCCAAATGCCTTATGGCGATAAGACGGCACCTGACATCATCGACCGTGAGTTCGGGATGAGCAAAGCGGCCTTCAAACGTGCCCTCGGTAAGTTATTAAAAGAAAAGCGAGTTGAAAAGCTCGACAACGGCTACAAATTGAAATAAGATTACTCATGTTGACGCAGTCATGAAAAGTTTTAGAATGTATTTCTTTCATTTTAGAAACGAATACGTTATAGTTAGTAAAGTTGACTAAGAGGAAACATTGAAAGAACGTCTGTTGAACGAACTCTCAGACGTTTTTTGTATGAACAAAGGAGAATATAATTTGACAAAATTCCAAGATTTACAGTTAAGTGAAGCATTAGTAAAAGGTGTACTCAAGATGGGCTTCGAAGAAGCGACACCGATCCAAGCTGAAACAATTCCTGTCGCACTCACTGGAGTGGACGTATTAGGACAAGCACAAACAGGTACAGGGAAAACAGCAGCTTTCGGTATTCCGACAATTGAGCGAATCGATTCAAAGGCGCGTCAAGTCCAAGCACTCGTTCTTGCACCGACACGTGAACTTGCGATTCAAGTTGCAGAAGAATTAAACAAAATCGGGGAAGCGAAACGTGTATACGCACTCCCTGTTTACGGTGGTCAACAAATCGACCGTCAAATCCGCGGCTTGAAAAAGAACCCACAAATCGTCGTTGCGACACCAGGACGTCTCATGGACCACATGAAACGCAAGACGATCAAACTCGACGAGATCCAAACCGTGATCTTGGACGAGGCGGATGAAATGCTCAACATGGGCTTCGTAGAAGATATCGAGACGATTTTGGCTGGTCTTCCAGCTGAGCGTCAGACGCTTCTCTTCTCAGCGACGATGCCACCACAGATCAAGAAGATTGCTGAACGCTTCATGAAGTCGCCGACAATCATCAAAGTAAAAGCGAAGGAAATGACAGTTGAGAACATCAACCAACAGTTCCTCGAATTGCGCGAAGGCCAGAAATTCGATACGCTTTGCCGTTTGATTGACATCGACTCACCAGAACTCAGCATCATCTTCGCTCGTACGAAGAAACGCGTTGACGAAGTGACAGAAGCCCTTATCAAGCGTGGTTACACGGCTGATGGTCTTCACGGTGACTTGACGCAATCAAAACGCGACCAAGTCATTCGTCGTTTCAAAAACGGCACGATTGACATCTTAGTCGCAACAGACGTTGCAGCACGTGGTCTCGACATCTCAGGTGTCACACACGTGTACAACTTCGATGTGCCACAAGACCCGGAAAGCTACGTGCACCGGATCGGACGTACAGGCCGTGCTGGTAAAACAGGTACTGCTCTTACGTTCATCACGCCACGTGAGTTCGGCCAAGTCAAAGCAATCGAGCGTGTGACGAACAAGAAGATGAACCGTCGTCACGTACCGACAATCGCGGAAGTACTTGAAGGCAACCAAAAGCAAGCAGCTGAAGAGTTGATCGAACGCGTTCAAGCGGGCGATTTCAAAGCTTACACGCAACTTGCGACAGAGCTTCTTGAAGAGTATGAAGCAGTTGAAATTCTTGCGGCAGCCCTTCGTGGATTGACGAAAGAGCCGGATTCAACACCAGTTGAAATCTCATACGCAGACCCAATTCGCGTGAAGCGTCAAGGCGGACGCAACGACCGCGGTGGATACCGTGGAAACCGTAGTGGCGGCGGCGAACGTCGTGGCGGCGGAGACCGTGGCGGCCGTAGCGGTGGCGGCGGTGGATACCGTGGCAAACGTAGCGGTGGAGACGACCGTCGTCGTTCGGACGACCGTGGCCCACGCCGTCCACGTGACTAAGCGATAATTGAAAACCGCATTTCCTTAAGTGGATTTGCGGTTTTTTTATTGTGGTCATGCTACACTAAACGAGTAGAGATGGAAGGATGAGGTGTCAACGGATGGTAGAACTAAGTTTCGGTTTCGTCATACTGTTGGTATGTGTGTTGGCGTTGAAGCCAATCGTATCAAGGACGGACCGGCCGAATTTTCGCTATATCCCTGTGGCGACGTTACTGTTTGGCGCGATGATTTGGCTCGTCATGGCCATCGGTGTCGGTGGGAAAATGGGAATCGGCTATGGTGTGATGAGTATCGTATATTTCATTGCTTGTTTCGGTGCCTATATGTATGTGCATACACGAGCGAGCTGAAACCGGCTCGCTTTCTTATTTTTGATTAAATGAATGAGGTGATGACGAGTGGATGCAGTGGATGTGATGATGAATCCAGACGAAGTCGAGGTGACGTATGAGCCGATTCTTGGGGCGGCTACGTTTCAAGTCGAAGGCTATATGGTGCATGGCCAGTTCAGGGGTGACTCGCTCACATCGTTCTTTTATGATGACGACGTGCCGGTCGAGTATCAGCTCGACATCGCAAAACGGATGGAACGTTTGGCTGCGGAGTCGCTGCGAGATGCGAAACAGTTCGTCACGTTTCGATGCCGGGCCGAATGGATTCTTGAAGCAGGGGGCGAAGCGTTCCTTGCGCCGCTTCACGAACTGAACTTCCCGCTCCATCGCATTTACGTGACGATTCAAGGGACCGATCTCGTCGACGTATCGAGACTGTCGCGCGTCGTCCAGTATTATCGTTCATACGGGGTGAAAATCGCGCTCGATTTCGCTGAGTCGACGAGCATCGAGGACATCATGGCCATCGCGCCGGAGCTATTACTCGTGGACTTAGCGACGATGGTCGAGAAGAAGACGTTGCCGGTGACGTACCCGCACATGTTGCAAACGATGGAGTATATCGCTTCAAAGCTCGGGGCTCCGCTCCTCTATAAATCAATCGATCACGTCGGGCAGTTGCGTTACGCGTGGCAACACGGTGGGCGTTTTTACATGGGCGGACTGCTTGGCCAGCGAGCGACGTCGCCTGTTCTGGAGACGAAAGGGATGAACGTCCTCGCGCAAGAAGTACCGTCATTCTTTCTTCACGACCAAGAACGGTTGCAGCGCCTTTATGAACTCGAATTTGAGTTACACCGTCAAATCCAAGAGCTCGCGGCCGGAAAGTGGTCCCGTGACAAGAAGGATGAGTGGCTACTTCATATCGCGACGAAGCTCGAAGGGAAGTTCGTGCGGTATTATTTGACCGACCGTACCGGTTTCCAGACGAGTGCGAACGTTTATCAGGCGGATGCCGAATGGAGAGTCGACAATACGTATCGGGGTTACAACTGGAGCTTTCGTCCGTATTTCATTCAGACGATGGCGGCGATGCGTGTTCGCGGGCGCGGTTATTTATCCGATGACTATCGAGACTTCAGCTCGAATGAAGTGACGCGGACGTTTAGCTATCCGTTGCCAGATGGCATGTTCTTATTCGCCGACTTGTCGGAGGAATACTTATACCAAAATCGATTATTAGACTGAAAGAGGGATATATGATGCTTGATTATGATTACGACGCGTTACGTGAAATTGGACGCATCGTCGCCTTGGCCCGGGATGAGATGGCGAAAGCCGTCACTCCGGGAATGACGACGAAACAGCTGGATGAGATCGGACAACGAATTCTCGAAGCAGAAGGAGCGGCATCGGCGCCGATCACGATGTACGAGTTTCCGGGCTATACGTGCATCTCGGTCAACGAGATTGCCGCACATGGCATCCCAGGCGAACTTGTCATTCAAGACGGGGACCTCGTCAACATCGATGTTTCGGCTGTGAAGGACGGTTATTACGCGGACACCGGGCGGACGGTCATCGCCGGTACACCAAAATCATCACAGCACGAACGGCTCGTCGAAGTGTCGCTCACATCGCTCGAAGCTGGGCTCAGCAAAGTGAAAGCCGGGACGAAAGTGAACCAAATCGGAAAGGCGATTTACGCCGATGCAAGAAAGAACGGCTTCACGGTAATCCGCAACTTGGCCGGACACGGGTTGGGGCGTACACTCCATGGGGAGCCGGAGTCGATTTCGAACTACTACAACCGGGAAGAGAACGACATCTTGAAAGTCGGCCAAGTCATTGCCGTCGAGACGTTCATCTCGACGAAAGACGAAGTCGTCTATCAGTCGGAAGAGGACGGTTGGTCGCTCTTCACGCCAAACAATAGTCTCGTATCGCAATTTGAACATACGGTCGTCGTCACCGAGGACGGCTTTGAAGTGTTGACGGGTTCGTTCCGTTGACTGCCTCAGCTTGTTGACTAACATCAATTGAATCGCTCGTCCTTCCGGCGCCCACGCTTTCCGCAGGCAATCCTGGAGCCGCATCGCGACTCGCGTCGCTGCTGGGTCTCCGTCGGACGAGCAACACAAACGGTCGCCGTCGGGTGGCCGTTTGTGTTTTTCTGGGGGACTCGATCTCCTTGAACACAAAAAAGACGAACCGAGCCGCTTTTTGCGAATGGGTTCGTCAACAGCCTGAGGCAGATGACGCCCGTCATCTGCCTTTTTATTTCAGCTGAATCGTCTCTTCGGCTAAGCGCCGGATCTTTGCCCAATCAGGTCGCGGGTCGTCCGGGATGATGAGCTGTCCGCCGTTGACCTCGAGCGGTGTGTCGAGCAAATCGGTCTCGAAATAGGCGCTCGTTCCCGCCATGTCGGCTGGGTAAGCGGCACCGCTCAAGGAAGCGAACAAGAGCGTATGGTAACGACCGATTGCGGACTCATACATGCCGCCGACCCAATACGGTACGTTCGTTTCACGGATGGCGAGCGCCTCGGTCAAGCCGCCGACGCGGGCCGGTTTAATGTTGACGATGCGGCCGGCACCGAGTCTGGTCATCGTCTCGACGTCTTGCCGGCATGTGATGGACTCGTCGAGACAAATCGGTGTCTCGAGCCGGACTTGTAAATCGGTAGACGCAGCCCAATATGTGCTCGGGTACGGCTGTTCAATCATCAAGAGGCGATGCGCATCCAACTGTTCGAACCACGAGAGCGGCTGTTCGACCCCGCTCCCGTTCAAATCGATCATGAGGGGGGCATCGGGGAAGACGGCACGAATCTCGTTCAACGAGTACAACAACTCTTCCGGTGCTGCCTTCAGCTTGATGCGGTCGAAACCCGACTCGAGTGCCCCTTCAATCGATTTCAGCGTCTGGGCCAGAAGACCGATCCCAATCGTTCGTCCGCAGTCGACCGTGTCACCCGCATCGAGCAGTTGTTTGAGTGTCTTCTGTTGCCGGGCTGCTTCAATTTCCCAACAGGCACTCTCCCACATCGCCTTGGCCATCGGATGGCCAATGATGGATCGGACGAGCGCCGGAAACGAGTGGGGTGACACGGACTGCCCCGCTAACAGGTTGGTGATGAGCGTCGAGACATCGATTGTCGAGCGAACCGTCTCTGCCGTATACCAGGGCGTCTCAAAAGCAACGCCTTCCCCGTATCCGATGAGGCCGTCCGTCGTCTCGAGCCGGAGAATGATCGTCCGTCGGGTCGAGAGGACGGAGTGGGCGGTTACAATCGGATGTTTGAACGTCAATGGGACGATATATAATTCAGCGTGTCGAATCATAAGCGGTCTCCTTTAGGCGATGGCGCATCAATTTCCCGTTTGCGTTGCGTGGGAGTTCACGGACGGAATAGAACGCTTTCGGATGTTTATAGCTGGCTAAGTGTTCCGTCAGCAAGCGTTCCAGTTCGAGCGGGTCATACGACCCGACGATATACGCGACAGGGACGGTTCCCCATGTCGCATCAAGGCGTCCGGTGACCCCGGCGTCTTCAATGCCAGGGCAACGCCGGAGCACGCTCTCAATCTCGGCCGGGTAGACGTTCTCGCCCCCTGAGATGATTAAGTCGCTTCTTCGGTCGTGGACGTACAAATAGCCGTCTTGGATTGTACCCAAGTCTCCGGTCCGCCAAAACCCGTCTGTCGTCCACGCGTCGGCTTCTGGTTGCTTATAGTAGCCGGGTGTGACGGTCGGACCGCTCACTTCAATCTCGCCATCTGGATTAATGCGGACTCGTGTCGGCAAGATGGCTCGACCGCTAGAACCGAGATGGTCGAGTGCTTCCGACGGGAGTAACGTCGCCACTTGGGAGCACGTCTCGGTCATGCCGTACGTTTGGGCGACCGGGATGTGACGGCGCTCGGCTTCCTCGAGGAGCGGCTTCGGTACTGGGCCACCCCCGACGAGTACGACGCGCAGGGCTTGGCGCTGTAGTCCGATTGCGAGCAACCGGTCGAGCATGACGGCGACGAGTGAAACGTGGGTGATGTGTTCGCGTGTAATCAAGTCGAGCGTACGGGCGGCGTCGAACTTCGGTTCCACGTATAATGTCGAACCGAAACAGGCGGCCCGATACACTTGGGCGAGCCCGCTCATATGAAACAGCGGGGTCACGACGAGCATGCGGTCGCGTGTGCCATAGCCGAGGTGCTCTCGAGCGGCCACGGCGCTTGCGACATGGTTGCCGTACGTCTGCTTGACCGCTTTCGCGCGTCCGGTCGTCCCGGACGTGAACATGAGCGACATGACCTCGTCTTGTTTCCACGCGTGGAAGTCAGAGATCGGTTCGTCGTCGCGCATCGTGAGCGTCAGCTGGGGAACCGGGACGTCGCACGTTTCGTCGACGAGCAAAAGATCGACATCCGCCGTCTCGAGTTGCATCTTGATCTCACTTTTCGTCAACCGTGTGTTCAGTGGGACGAGCACTTTCCCGAGTAAGAGAACGGCATGGACAGCGATGACGTACTCGGCGCTATTGGCAGCATACAGTCCGATATGACGGGCATCGGGTGCGTTCCGTTTCACATAGTGCGCGAGGCGTGCGCTCTCGTTCCACAACGTGCCCCATGTCAAACGGCGTCCGGCCGTGACGAGGGCGATGTGATCAGTCGGATGGTTCAGTGCATTCATCAGGCATACCTCCAAAAAAAGAGTAGCGAAGTCGCTACTCTCGTACAGATTAAGGGAAACGCGGGAACTGACCGAAGTCCGGGTCGCGTTTTTCTTTGAACGCGTCGCGTCCTTCTTTTGCTTCGTCTGTCGTGTAATAAAGGAGCGTCGCATCCCCTGCGAGCTGTTGAAGACCTGCGAGGCCGTCCGTGTCCGCGTTCATCGCGGCTTTCAAGAAACGGAGTGCAGTCGGTGAGTGTTGCAAAATCTCTTGGCACCATTGAATCGTTTCGGCTTCAAGTTGCTCGAGTGGGACGACCGTGTTGACGAGTCCCATGTCGAGTGCTTCTTGTGCGTCGTACTGACGGCACAAGTACCAAATCTCACGGGCTTTCTTATGGCCGATGATGCGCGCCAAATAGCCTGAGCCGTATCCAGCGTCGAACGAACCGACTTTTGGTCCGGTTTGACCGAAACGTGCGTTATCCGCGGCAATCGTCAAGTCACAGACGACGTGCAAGACGTGTCCGCCGCCGATGGCGAAACCGGCGACCATCGCGATGACCGGTTTCGGGATGACGCGAATCAAGCGTTGAAGGTCGAGGACGTTCAAACGTGGGATTTCATCGTCACCGACGTATCCACCGTGGCCACGAACCTTTTGGTCGCCGCCTGAACAGAATGCTTTTTCGCCTTCGCCTGTCAAGATGATGACGCCGACTTCCTTGTCGTCACGGGCGCGGGCGAACGCGTCAATCAATTCGTTTACCGTTAGTGGACGGAAAGCGTTCCGCACTTCCGGGCGGTTGATCGTGATTTTGGCGATCCCGTTCCATTTCTCGTATTTAATATCTTCATACGTTCGGACCGATGTCCAGTTTGCTACTGATTCCATTCTCATTTCCCCCTAAAATCAATTTCTCTATCATTGTACCAAATTGTTGGGCATTCTCGATATGTGGAGCATGGCCGGCGTCAGGAATTTCGTATAGTTGAATATGTGGTTGTCGTGCTTGCATCCGTCTCGCGATATCTTTGAATTTGACGTCGCGTCCTCCGACAATCAAATCGGTACGCGGCAAACGGTCGAGCATCGGCCAGATAGATGGCATGCTGCCGCTCCCGATGGCACGGAGGCTATCCGCTAGCGCCTCGGGACGTTGGGCGAGCCGCTCCAGACGAAGCGTCGCGCGCATCTCGTCGGTCTGATGCCAAAGCGGGAGCCGTTCCCACCGGTCGACGAACGCCTCGATGCCACGTTGCTCGAGGAAAGCGGCGAGCTCTGCGTCTTGTGCTCTACGCTCACGCCGTTCGATTGCGGATTCGAGTCCCGGGGTCGTGCTAATCCCGATGAAATGCTCGACCCGGTCGTCACATGCGGCTAACGTCATACCGATTCGACCACCGAGTGAGTAGCCGATGACCGTCCACGGTCGATCGTCGAGGTCGAGCAGGTTAGACAAGTCCCGGACTTGCTGACTCATCCGCATCCGATTGACATCGCGATGGCTCGTCCCGCCGTGTCCGAGGAGCGACGGGGAGACGAGGCGTACAGACAGGTCGGGGAAGCGGTCGAACCAATCCCCTCGCCCGGTAAACCCATGCAAGAGGAGCACGGGCCGTCCGCTCCCGTGGTCGAACAGTTCATAATCGACATCTCGGATTCGACGAATCACGTCCCGTTCTCCAACGTCAACCGGTCGCAGAGTAAAGCTGTCCATTCGCGATGGGCGGTGACGTTCGCGGCCCGGTCAGACGGGAACTCGATCAATTGGACCCCCGCTTCGATGGCTTCTTGCACGGCTTCTGGATCTTCGACGAGACGATAGCTCAGTCCGTAGGTGTCGGCGAATCCATGGATATTCAACTCGAGCGGGGTGCCGAACAAGTCTTCGAATAGTTGCGGCTCGATGGATGCTTGTGGCAAGAACGAGAAGATGCCGCCGCCATTGTTGTTGACAACGACGACCGAGAACGTCCCCGGGTGCGTCTTCAACAACTGTAACGCGTTACTGTCGTGATAAAACGCCAAGTCGCCGACGAGCAGGGCGGCGTGTTCCGTGTCATAGCAAGCGCCGAGTGCACTCGATAAAATCCCGTCAATCCCATTCGCACCGCGATTGGCGAGGACGTTGATGCGTCGACCGGCGCTTAGCGTCGTGTCGACATCACGAATCGGCATGCTGTTGCTGACGAATAAGCGCTCGATTGATGTTTGGAGCAGGTGGCGTGTCAATGCGCTCTCTCCTGTCAGCCCACCTTTCGCGGCCTCTGTCACCCGTTCGAACGACTCGAGGCGCGCATGGTACACCTCGTCATACGTGCTGTCGATTTCCCGCAAATAGTCCCGGGCATCCCCGTAGACGACGGTCGCCATACTAGAAGGGTCGCGGAACGAGCCAAGTTGTTCGATGACGACTTGTGTCGTGCTTCCGAGCCATTGATTCAATCGCTTCGATACCGGGGCGGCCCCGAAACGGATGGTCGTATCGGGAAGCCATTCATCCCGATGCTCGCTCGCGAGCCACGTATCATAGTTGACACATACGTTCTCGAAGCGTCGCATTCCACTGAGCGGATCTGCGAAAATCGGAATACGATGGACGGATGCCGTCTCGTGAATGGCTGCTAACCAGTCGTCAGGTGTACCAGGTCCGACGACGAAGGCGAGCCGTTCGACGTGGGCGTATTCAATGAACCGTGATATATCTTGGGGTGTTGGACGGACGTAAGTCGGCTCGCTCGGTGAACGTGTCGAACAAAAGCGCGCCTTCAACTGGTCGATGTCCGGTACGAGCGGTTCACGGAACGGGACGTTCACGTGAACCGGTCCGAGCGGCGCCGCGGTGGCGAGCCGGACGAGCCGGCTCATCGTCTGACCCATGTAGGAAAGCGCGGCATCGTCTGGTACCGGCAAGTCGACACTCGCTTTGACGTGTTCCCCGTAGAGACGAACTTGATCGATGGCTTGCGGTGCACCGACGTTTCGCAACTCGTGCGGTCGATCGGTCGTCAACACGACGAGCGGCAATTGCGCAATCATCGCCTCGGCGACGGCGGAGAAATAGTTCGTCGCGGCCGTTCCGCTCGTGCAGACGAGTGCGACCGGTCGAATCGTTTCACCCGAGCGGGTCAAACCGAGCGCGAAGTAGGCGGCCGAACGTTCGTCCACGACGATGTGATGCCGGATTTCTGGATGGAGATAGGCGGCCATGGCGAGCGGCGTCGAACGAGAGCCGGGACTGATGACGACGTCCGTGACGCCTTGTTCGACGAGCCGGTTCACCATATGGGCGACCCATCCCGTTAATGTGTCGTTCATGATGGACTGCCTCCTGGTGTGACGCGATTTAATCCGAGCGCTTCTTTGATTGGGCTCAGTTTCATCTCGGTCTCTGCTAATTCTGATTCGAGCTCAGACTCTTGGACGATTCCACAGCCTGCATACATCGCGACAAATTGGTGATGGACGAGCGCCGAACGAATAGAAACGACAAACTCGCCTTCGCCCTCGGTACTGAGCCATCCGAACGGGGATCCGTACCAACCGCGGTCGAATCGCTCGATGTCACGAAGCAGCCTGACGGATGTCCGTTTCGGGTATCCGCCAAGGGCAGGCGTCGGATGGAGCGACTCGATAATCGATAAGAGCGAGGCGTTCGTATCGAGTGTCGCTTGAATCGGCGTATGCAGGTGGTAGACGGAGCGGGTCTGTAATATGCGAGGTGACTCAGGCGCTTTAATGGTCGCCGAATAAGGTGCGAGTGCGTGTTTAATCGATTTGACGACGATATCATGCTCTTCAAGGTTTTTCTGATCGTGAAGCAAGTGCGCTTTCGCCGCCTCGGCTTCGTCTTCTGAGAGTGGACGTTTCGTCGTCCCGGCGATGGCGGCCGTCTCGATATACGGTCCCTCTTTTTTCACTAATCGCTCTGGCGTAGCGCCGAAGAAGCCCATTTCTCGTTTCGGTTGATATAAGAAGATGTAGCTTCCGAGCTGTTGCGCTTCGAGATGACGTAACGTCTCGGCAAACGGAAACGCTTCATCGGACGTCTGGTAAATCTCTTCTCGGGCGATGACAATCTTTTCAACTTTTTCTTCCTTGATCGCTTGTTTGGCTTGTTGGAAGCTCGACTTAAAATGATCGACCCCATTCTTCACTTGCGTATACGTAGGGGACGGGCTGTCTGGCGTCTGGAGCGAGCTAAACTGGGCCAACTGGTCTGCCAGTTGAATCAAGTACTGTTCGACCGATTGTTTTGCCGATACGAGCGTCGACACGGTCAGCGTGTGCGTATCGCCGAGCCGGCGATATAAAAATTTCGGCACGACGAGAGAAGCTTCCCCAAACGCTTCCCACATGTTCTTTTGAGGCCGAACGAACGTATCGAATGAAAAGCCCGAGAACGCGTATAAAATCGCGTCGACGTCTCGGCGATGCAAGCTCCAGTCGTACTGTAGTCGCTGAAAGCGCTCCGCACCTGACGCTGTTAGAACGAGGGCGTCGGCACAGCCGAGCATCTCGAGGGAACGGTCAGCGGAAGTGAAATAATAATGGGACGTTTCCGTGTTTTGAATGATATGAAACGCATCGAACGAAGGGATTTCCCACGTGTAAGACGCAAGGACAGGACGTTGCCAAGCGCGGGCACGTTTATGGGCCTGTTCGATTCGTTGTTTAATATGTGTTTGAGTATCTGGCATGAACGAAAAGCCTCCTCAATCCGATAGAATTCTCATCTTTTAGTGTATCATGACTTGGCTGCTGACCCGCCTGTCAAATGCTCGAGGAAACGGCGGGCATTGACAGATTTTTTTACGTAGACGTAAACTAACGAAGGGAGGGGAAGAGATGAAACAGAGAGAAAAAGGCGCATACTGGCGCATGATTCGGCCGCATACGTTGACGGCAAGCTTTATTCCGGTGTTGCTCGGGACGTTTATCGTCGTCGGTCAAGTCGAGTTAAAATGGGGATTGTTTTTAGCAATGCTCATCGCGTCCGTCTTGATTCAAATCGCAACGAACTTATTTAACGAATACTATGACTATAAACGTGGTCTGGACCATGAAGGATCGATTGGAATCGGTGGCTCGATTGTCCGGGATGGCTTCACGCCGGGGCAAGTGCTCACCATCGCCCTTGGGATGTACGGTGTTGCCGCCGCGCTCGGTTTGTATATCGCCGCGTCGACAAGCTGGCATCTATTATGGATCGGGGCGCTATCGATGGTCGTCGGTTATTTATATACGGGCGGGCCGCTACCGATTGCCTATACCCCGTTCGGAGAACTCGTGGCCGGTTTGTTCATGGGCTACGTGATCATCGGTATTTCGGGTTACATCCAAATCGGGATGGTGACGACAGAGTTGCTCATCGTTTCGTTCCCGATGGCGTTGTTGATCGGTGCGATTTTACTCGCCAACAACATCCGGGACTTAGATAACGATAAAGAGAACGGTCGACGGACGATCGCATGTCTCGTCGGGCATCGCCGAGCTGTGCTCGTATTGGCAGGATTTTTCGTGGCAGCTTTAGTCGGAATTCTCGTCGGTGTGTTCGTGTATGGTGTTACGCCATGGGTATTGCTGTCACTGTTCACGATTCCACTCATGGTCCGCGCTGTGAAGCGGTTCTGGGTGAAACGTGACCCGGTTGAATTGATGCCGGCGATGGCGATGACGGCGAAGGTGAACACATTGTTCGGGGCGTGGATGGTCATCGGTCTGATGGTCGCCCGCGTGATCACATAACGTAAAGGAGTGGGGAAAATGTCAGTCGTCAAAGAAATGTTGGCGTTCAATGAACGATTCGTGACGGAAAAACAGTACGAGCAGTTCGTATCCGATAAGTTTCCAGATAAAAAAATCGTCATTTTGACGTGTATGGACACACGATTGACAGCTTTGTTGCCGCAGGCGCTCGGGCTCAAAAACGGGGACGCCAAAATTATTAAAAATGCAGGAGCCGTCTTATCGCATCCGTTCGGTTCGGTCATGCGTTCGATTCTCGTCGCTTTATATGCGCTCGGAGCGGAGGAAGTGATCGTCGTCGGACACTATGACTGCGGGATGGCCGCCATTGATCCGAACGCGGTCATTGCTGAGATGGAGCGGCGGGGGATTGACCCTCAGACGCTTCAAACACTCAAAGCGTCCGGGATGGATTTGGAGAAGTGGTTGCACGGATTCGATTCGGTCGAGGCGAACGTCATGAACTCGGTCAGCTTGATTAAGAATCATCCGCTCTTGCCACCGGAAACGAACGTCCATGGATTTGTCATCGACCCGGGAACGGGGCGACTCGACGTCGTCGAGGTGTGAATAAGAAAGAGGCTGGGACATAACTCAGTAGATTTATAAGAAAGAGGCCACCTGGCGCGACTCGTTCGCGCCAGGTGGCCTCTTCTCCTTTTTATGGGTTCGTACGCACATTTCGATATAAACAGATAGGGGCGACCTCTGATAAAGTTAAAGTGACCAAACCATAACTTTGGAGGTGCCCCTATGTACAAAGAGTATACCATGAACCAGTTGGTTTTGCCTCTAGATTTAGAAGTTCGGCTCCCGGAGAACGACATCGCCTTCGCCGTCCACGACCTCGGGCCAGTACACGCTGGCGTATGACGTCTTTCCGAACCCGACCGACATGAGGACGTTGGCCCCGTTCCTCGACGAGGTCGAAACGTTCCTCGAGTTACCCGCCTACATCGTCGCCGATGCGGGATATGGGAGCCAGCCGAACTACACGGACATCCTCGAGCGCCGGGGGCGCGTTCCCTTGATCCCGTACACGATGTACCGGAAGGAACAGAAGAAGAAGTGGCGCGAGAACCCGTTCAACATCTCGAACTGGGCGTACGACAGGGAGTCCGATGCGTTCACCTGCCCGGACGGGAGACGGCTCCCGTTCAGCCGCGAATCCCGTAAGACCGACAGGGACGGGTTCGTCCGCGAGTCCCGCATGTATCTGAGCGAGGACTGCGGCGGGTGTCCGTTCCGCGACCTGTGCACAAAGGCCGAGGAAGGGAGCCACCGCCAGGTCGGTGTGAACGTGGCCTGGGAAGAACAAAAGCATATGACGAGAACGCTGCTTTCGGATGAGAAAACGGGTGCCCTCTACGCCAGACGCAAGACGGACGTGGAACCAGTTTTTGGATATCTGAAGGCCAATTTGGGTTTCACCCGCTTCTCCGTCAGGGGAAAACAGCGCGTGAGACGCGAGCTCGGCTTCGCGCTCATGGCGGTGAACCTGCGGAAGTTCATCGCCACCGTTGTCGCCTGAAGTACAAAGAAGGGGTCCGGTCACCGAAAATCGGTGACCGGACCCCTCTTTTTGATTGAAATACTTTAGAACTGGCTAGTTATGTCCCAGCCTCTTTCTTATCCGTACGTATTGATTGGGATATCTTTATAATCGTCTTCTGTTTCGCCTTTTTTCTTCGCTTTCTTGTTCTTCTTGAAATCACGTTCATATTCTTGTTCGCTTGGGGACTTGAAGAATCGCATCCACGTGGCGTTGATCTCGGAGCCGATCAAGATGATCATACCGGTCAATTGAAGCCATAATAGTGTCACGATAATTCCGCCGAGCGAACCGTACGTCGAATCGTAGTTTCCGAAGTTCGACACGTATAGACTAAACCCGAGCGAGACGAGTTGCCACGTGATGACCCCGAAAATGGCGCCTGGAATCGTGCTCTTCCAAAAGACGTGTTGCTGGGGTGCGATTTTATAGAAAATCGACAGCGTCAAAATCAAGATGACCGTCGTCAGCGCGTAACGAAAAATATTGATTAAGATGACCTCGGCCCCGGAAATCGGAAGGAATTCCATAAGGAACGAGATGATCTGCGACCCGAACACGTTCGAGACGATGAGGAGCAATACGCCAACACCGAGTAAGAACGTCAATCCGAGGGCGATGCCTTTACTGACAAAGAAATTTCGTTCGTTGTCTTCCCCGTAGGCGTGAATCGCCATGTTGATGAGCCGCTCGACCCCTTTCGAGGCCGACCAAATCGCTAAAATCGCACCGATGGAGAGCAGTCCGCCACGCGGTTCCCCGAGCGCTTCAAAGATGCCCGATAGGAACTCGGTCGCGGCCGCGCCTGGGGCCAAGTTGTTCAACTGCTCTTGGAATGACGCCTGTGTGATGTCAAAGAACGACAGCAGCGCCAGAATGAAGATGATTCCTGGGAAAATAGATAAAAACCAAAAAAAAGCGAGCGTCGCACCAAAGTCTTGGACGTTATGATCTTTAAATCGGCGCAATAATTCTTTTCCGAACGCGAGCCAATTCTTTTTTTCTTTCACTTCTTTCGTGTCCATAACATGCCTCCTGAACGTTATCGTTAGAAACTATCTTCCCGATTTGTGAGGAGGTTACACTATAAATTCAATCTTCGGCCAATGTTTTGTCGTAAAAGCGCTCTGAAGACTGACTAAGCAATTCTGCGAGCGAGGGCGGACGGACGGGAAGGTGGCTGAGTGCACTCCGTTTGATCCACATCGGTGTGTAGGATCCTTCCGTCTGTTCGGCTTGAAACTCTTCGCCCGTCCCGGTCCCGAATTCGCCACCGGTGACGCGGGCCCAGTAGTAGGGGTTCAATTCACCGTTGAATGCGACATGGGCGGCGACGCCTTCAAGTTCGACGTGTACGCCGAGTTCCTCGTGCGCTTCGCGTATCGCCGTTTCTTCGGTCGTATGGCCAAATTCGACACCTCCGCCCGGGAAGACATAATAAAGGACGTCAGCTTTTTCGCGACGAATGAGGGCGATCTCATCTTGTTCATTGACGAGAATGATGGCGCTCCGTTGTTTCGTTCTCATGAATTCAATCATTCCTTTCTTAAAACCGAGAACAAAACGCATCGACACGGCGGTCGATGCGTTAGCTCAGTCACGTGTTGGTTGTTCAAGTGAAGCATACATCTCAGGCGTCAGTCCGTTGTCATGAGAGCCGATGACTTTCCCGGCGACACGCATGCCGAGACGAAGTGCATCTTCAATCGAATGCTCTTTCATGAGCTCGGAAATAACGGCAGAGAAGAAGGAATCCCCGGCGCCTGTGGAGTCGGCAACTTTCACTTTCGTCGTCGGCACGTGACCTTGTTCGTTCGTACGAAGGTCGACGTAGACGGCGCCGAGCTCGCTCATCGTGACAATCGTGAGCGGCGCGCCTTTCATGGCGAGCACCTCGGCGACGCGAAGGGCATCGTCAACCGTGACGATGGACATATCCGAGAGAATCTCGGCTTCTTCGCGGCTACAGATGAAGCCCGTGAACCCTTGGAGCAAGTGACGGTTGCGTTCGATGACCGAGAGATGGCCGCATACACCGTATAGCGGGAGCTTCATCTCGCGGCACAATTCAATCGTCTCGTTCAAGACGTTGACCGATAAGTCGAGGTCGATGGCGACAGCCGCGCTCTCGGCGAACACGGTATCGATGCGACGGAGGATGCATTGTTCCAACATCGCCTCATCAGGTTGTTTAGAGATTGACGTCTGGAGGTCACCGTTATTGTCCATGACCGCGAGCCACATACCCATACCGTTGTCTTCGAGCAAGTCGACGTGTTCGACATTGACGTTCAAACTGCGGAGTTCTTCGAGGACACCGATTCCGATTTGATCGTTCGTCACGGTCGAGACGAACCGAACATCGTTACCGAGCACACCTAAGTTCTGAGCGACGTTGCGTCCGGTGCCACCGTTTGAAAAGGCGATATCTCCGACGTTTTTCGCATCTTTATGGAGCGGGGCGAACGACGTTCCTTTTATGTCGACAAACACTTTGCCGATTACTGCAATCGTATTCATACCTTGTACCACCTTTAGTCAATCTACCTATTGTTTCGGTCTGTTAGACACATTGTTTCCATTATAGCGAAATCGGCATTTGCTTTCAATGACGGTTTCGTGACGTGTCGAAATTTGTCAGTCCCACGATGAGCTGAGCAGACGGAGACCGTTCAATATGACGAGGATGGTCGACCCTTCGTGTCCGACGACGGCGAACGGCATGACGAGCAGTTCAAAGATGTTCGTCGCAATCAAGACGAGGATGACGCCGAGAGCGAAGATCACGTTTTGAAGGACGATTCGATTCAGTTTGCGCGACTGCTCGATGGCTGAACTGAGGCGGACGAGGTCGTTTTTCATGAGGACGACATCAGCCGTCTCAAGAGCGGCGTCTGTCCCTTCGCCCATCGCGATGCCGACGTCGGCTGTGGCGAGAGCGGGGGCGTCGTTAATGCCGTCACCGATCATGCCGATCGACCCATACTCCGCCTTCAACAACTTGATTTGTTCGACCTTCTCATCCGGGAGGCACTCGGCGATATAACGGGTCAAACCAGCTTCTGTCGCGATGGCCCGCCCGGTCGCCTCATTGTCGCCGGTGATCATGATCGTGGCGATACCGAGACGGTTCAAGCGCTCGATCGCTTGCTTCGCTTCTGGACGTAGCGTGTCACGCAAGGCGAAAGCCCCGAGGGTTCGGGTTTCGTCACTGATGAAGACGAGCGTATGGCCGGCTTCTTTCAATCGTTCGACTTGATCAAGGAAAAAGTCGCCGCTCGCGTCCGCGAATTTTTGTTTGCCGACCCGGTACGTGACGCCGTCAATCATCGCCTCGATGCCTGAACCGGTGACGTCTTTGAACTGTTCCATCGTGCCGGTATGTTTTCCCGTGTAGGCAACGAGCGCTTCGGCGAGCGGGTGCATCGAATGCTCTTCAATCAAACTGACGATCCGGAAGACGTCATGTTGTGTGACGTCCGGGTGAAGCAGAACGTGCTGGACTTCGGGTTTTCCGATCGTAAGTGTTCCTGTTTTATCGAACGCGATCGCTTTGAGCCGCCCCATGTTCTCGATATGGACGCCGCCTTTAAACAAGATGCCGTGTTTGGCGGACGAGGCGATGGCGGCCAAAGCGGCTGGCGTGATCGCTGCGACGAGCGCACAAGGGGAGGCGACGACGAGCAAAATCATGCCACGATATATGCTCGTCTCGAGCGACCAAGGCGTGAAGACGGGACCGAGCAAGATGATGGCCGCAACCGATAACAAGACGACTTGGACGTAACGTCCTTCGTAGCGGTCGATGAATTGAGCGGACGGGGACTTCTCTTCCTGCGCTTGTTGGACCATTTGAATGATCTTTTGGAACAACGTCTCCGTGGCGAGTTTTGTGACTTCGAGCGTCAAAACGCCGTTCAAGTTCACACTCGAACCGAACACGTCGTCACCGACGTTGCGCTCGACTGGAATCGATTCACCTGTGATCGCAGCTTCCTCGATCGATGCGCTACCGCTCAAGATGCGTCCGTCGACCGGGATTCGTTCCCCAGGGCGGACGTAAATCCGGTCCCCGACCGACAGTTCGTCGATATGCACGACGTCTAACCCGCCCTCGTCGTTAAATCGGGTCGCTTGTTCAGGTTGCAGTTCCATGAGCGACTCGAGGGCACGCTCGTTCTTGTTCATCGTATACGTCTCGAGGGCACCCGATAAGGCGAAAATGAAAATGAGGATGGCACCTTCCATCCAATAGCCAATCGAGGCGGCGCCGATCGCCGCGATGATCATCAACAGCTCGACGTTCAGCGACCGCGTCTCCCACGTGTCGGTCAATCCTTCTTTCGCCTTGGCGTACCCCCCAATCAAGAAGGCAGACAAATACAAAGTGACATAAATCCACGGCGTTCCAACTTGTTTTTCAGCGAGATAAGCGAGTACAATCAATACACCGCTGAAGAGCGCCATGATGAGCTCGATATGCTCGAACCAACTTGCCCGTTTGAAGACGTGGCTTTTTTCGTGTGTAGCGGTTGATGTGTTCATGAAGCACCTCTTTCTAATTGATAATGTATATCACTTAAATGATAATGAATGAGGATGATTATCATTATCCAAACCCTTAAAATGAGGGTTTTTATTGATTTTAATCGATTATCCTTATTTATAATGATTATCATGTAAGGTTATTTTATCATGGAAGAGAACAACTCACAAACTAAAAGATTAAGGAGATTTGGTGACATGCCCAACTTGTTTCAACGGCCTTGGACCGTCACGTTGTTCGCTTTATTGAACACGTTCTTATGGGGGAGTGCGTTCCCGTTTATCAAACTAAGCTATGAAGCGCTTGAAATCAGTCCGGACGAATATGGTCAGCAACTCATTTTTGCTGGAGAACGGTTTTTGCTTGCGGGTGTCTTACTTTTATTGATTAGCCGTACCGTCTTCAAGCGACCGATTCATTTGACGGTCGAACGCGTGAAGGCGTATGCGCACCTCGGTGCGTTTCTGACATTTTTACAATATTTATTTTTCTACGTCGGACTGTCGCTGTCGACGGGCGTGCAAGGTTCGATTATCGCAGGTTCGACATCCTTCTTCCAAATGGCGCTTGCGCATTTTCGGTACGAGGACGACCGGTTGAATCGGTTGAAAGGAATCGCCCTCACACTCGGCTTTTCCGGCATCGTCATCGCCAACTGGCCGTCCGCGAGTTCAGAGATCGGGTTTGGGGTCGGGGAAGTGTTGCTCATTTTGGCGATGGTCTCGGGGGCGTTCGGCAACTTGATCGCAAAAGATTACTCCCGTAGCCACGACGTCGCGCCGATGACGGCTTGGGCGATGGTGTTCGGATCGCTCGGCCTGCTCACCGTTGGCCTGGTACTGGACCCAGGTGGTGTGTTCTTGCCATACACCGGGAAAACGCTGTTATTCCTCTTATACTTGGCACTGTTATCTGCGGTCGGGTTCACCTTATGGAACACGCTGATGAAATATAATCCGGTCAGCCGCGTGTCACTCTATATGTTCTTTGTTCCCTTATTCGGGGTCATCTTATCGGGTGTTTTACTCGGAGAGACGATTCCGTGGAATGCACTCGTCGGGCTGTTGTTCGTCGTCGCGGGGATTTATTTATCGACTTACTTCCAAGGTCGTAAACAGTCTGTGCGCAAATGAGATTGAGGCGCGGTTGACGGAATTGTGTTCTCATGGGAAAATATATTAAAAATTCTGAATTATTTCAGTTCACAGTCGGTCTTCGTCGTAAAGACTTGCGTACAACGTGTCATAAAGGAAGGAGGAAAGAACGTGACGAGAAACCAGATTGTCCGCAATATACTCGTCTCGCGGCAACCGCGTGATGAGTACGTCAAGTACGTGATGAAGTGCGTGAGTCGGGGGTTAAAAGAGCACCATGACCAAGTGGATGCGCGTGCCGTGCGACAAGGCGACGACATTCAGACGAAATGGCAAATTAACGACCGGGTCATCGAGGTGACGCTCAAGTCGGACGTGTTGGCCACACTTGAGACAGAACCGTACGCGCTCGATGAAGTGTTCATTCAGGCGTTCGAGCGAAATGACGTCCGCGTCGGTCCGGCGAGAGAATAAACGAAAAGGGATGGGGCTCCGGCGAGCTCCATCCCTTTTTACATATCAATCGGTTTGGCTTTGGCCGTGAACAGGCTGACGGCGAGAATCCCGAGGATGAGTGTATACATGAGAAAATATACGTCTTTTGGCAAACTGATCCAAAACGCACCAATCATCGGACCACTAATCGAACCGACGCTGAACGCGATGCTATAGAGCATGTTGCCGGTCGGTAACAGCGAGCGTGGCAACACTTCGGTCATATGGGCGAGGCCGAGGGAATAAGTCGATCCGAGACCGGCCCCGGCCAAGGCGAACAAGACGAGTAGCCACACATAATGGTCGACGGCTAAGTTCGCGAGCGCAAACAATACCGTACCGAGCGTCAACACGATTTGTAAGATGCGTTTCTTCCCGAAGTGATCGGCAAGACGACCGAGCGGGAGTTGGACGAGGATGGAAGCGACGATGAACGTCGTGATCAGCGTACTCGTTTGAGCGAGCCCGATGTCGTTTCGGACCGTGAAGATTGGCAAGTTCGCATTCAAGCTCGCCTCGAGAAACCCGTATGTAAAGGCAGGGAGCAGCGTATAGCCGGCACCAATCAACACAAGCCGAATCCGCCCGGTCGAGTCTGTTTTCACTTTCTCCGCTTCAGGAAATTCGTTCTCGACTTTAAAGATGGGGACGAGTGAGGCGAGACAGAAGAAAATCAAGACGAGGAACGGCAACCAGAAATGCAGGTCGACGAGCGGTGCGATGAGCGGACCGACGGCAAAGCCGAGACTGAACGACATACCGTAGTACGCCATCGCTCGACCGAGGCTTCGTTTTTCGCTCACGGACGTTACCCATACTTGCGAGCCGTAATGGAGTGCGGAGTCACCAAAACCGATGACGAAACGCATGACGGCCCAGGCAAGGAGCGTTGGCCAAAGTGGTAAGAAGAACGTCGCGAGCGCCGTCAAGACGATGCCTAAGACGATGGTCGGTCGAAACCCGTACTTGCGGACGAACCGTTCGAGCAATGGCGCCGAGACGATGACACCGAGATAGAGCATCGTGGCGTTCAGGCCATTCAACCATGCAGGGGTCCCGTCGCGTTCGATGAGCGTCGATAACAGCGGGATGAGCGCCCCTTGAATCAACCCGGAAATAAATACGATAAGCAATAAAATCGAAAAACGAAACCGTTGCATAGTTCACCTCGTCATTACATAGTAAAAAGCTGAGAAGATTCTCAGCTTTTTGTTTCGTCAATCGGTTGAGTGAGATGGTTCAAATGTAAGAGCTCATCGTCCCAACTGCCTTGACTGAAAACTTCATCACGGTCTACTTTGTCTGAAACGAATGCGGCTGTCAATAAGATGCTAAGCACACCACCGAAAATGATGATGGCCATGACGGTGATCATGAATACATAGATGGCAGTCATCTCATACACCTCGATTCAGTTTAGATACTAAATATTTCCCGATGCGAAGGAATTAAAACGGGTCGGCGACACGTTTTTGGAAGTCAATTTCTGGATAGTACGCTTGCTTGACGAGCGCGTTCGGACCGAGACATTTCACGGCCGGACAATGACAAGACAACGTCGCGTTCAAGGCACTGTTCGTCCACGTCTCATACGCCTCTTGGAATGATGTGTCATACAACGTCCCGAGCGACCCGAGTTCATCGCCGAAATCAGTGACGATAATCTCACCGTCAAAGATGTTCGTGTTCAAACGAGAACGGCCGTCTGGGTCGTTTCGGACTGTGACGTTTTTCGCTTCATGCAGCCGCTTCAACAAGGCGCGGTCTTCCGGTAAGTCGGAACACGCATAGAAAGGCAACGTACCGAACAGCATCCAAACGTTTTCATCCCGCACGTCGAGCAGGTCGTGGATGGCTTGGCGAATGTCCGGGAGTGAGGCCGATTCGAGCGCGCTCGCAAAGTCGGCGGGGTACATCGGGTGTACCTCCATGCGCTGACAGCCGAGCGAGACGATTTCCTCATGGATTGCCTTCAGATGAGGAATCGTCCGTTTGTTGAGCATCGTCTCGGCCGATACGATAATGCCTTCTGATGTGAGGGCACGGGCGTTGTCTTTCATCGTCTGGAGCATCTTCAACCGCGCGGCCTTGCTCGGCTTCCGATCCATCATCGCGAATCCGCCTTCTAAAAAGTCGGCATCCGTCCCCCAGTTGTGCGAAATGTGCAAAACGTCGAGGTACGGGGTAATAAGATGATAGCGAGACAACGGCAACGTCAAGTTCGAATTGATTTGCGTCCTAGCCCCGCGTTCCTTGGCATATTTGAGCAGCGGCACGACGTAGTTGCGGACCGATTTCATTGATAGCATCGGCTCGCCGCCCGTAATCGAGAACGCACGCAAATGTTCAATCTCGTCGAGACGCGAGATGAGCAGTTCGAGGGGCACTTCAGGAGTTTCGGTCTGGTCGAGCATATAGCCGACGGCACAGTGTTCGCAGCGCATGTTGCATAGTTTGGTCGTCGTCACTTCCACGTTCGAAAGGACGAGACGACCGAACTCGGTTTGATCGAGATACGCTTCCCACGGATCAAACGTTGTCGAGATGTTTTGCATGTTGATTCCACCTTTTCATCTAGTCACACGAAATAGTATGCTATAATAACAACTCTTTGTCACGAACCAAAGGAGCGATCATGAGATGGGTAAATCACGAACCGATACGGCAGGAAAAATGAATGTGTTGAAATCGAGAACGGAATTGCTCTGTCTGTCAGTCAATACGTTGGACGAGCACACGACGCCAGAGGATTTGCATCGCCTGTTAGCTGACATTGATTCCTTACGTGCGAAAGTCGTACGTTACGCCAAAGATTTAGAACAAGGATCGAAAGGATGAAACACATTGAAACTGATCGTAGGAGATTACAAGAGCGTCACCGCCGAACGTCTCGGAATTAACGGGGAGGGGATTGCGACCATCAATCGGATGGTCGTCTTTATTCCGAACTTGTTGCCGGGTGAAGAGGCGAAAGTCGAGATTACACGCGTCGAACGAAACTATGCCGAGGCCCGTGTCGTCAAGCGCGACAATGCGTCAAAAGACCGTGTCAAACCGCCGTGCCCAATCTATGACGAGTGTGGGGGCTGTCAGATTCAACATATGAGCCCACGCCTTCAAATGGAGTATAAGGAAGAAATCGTTCGCAACGCGTTCCGTCAAAAGACGAAACTGAACGTCGACAAATCGGACATCCGCCCGACAAAAGGGATGAAAGATCCTTGGTATTACCGAAACAAATCTCAGTTCCCGCTCAGTGTCCGTCGTGGTGAAATCGTGTCGGGGCTGTATAAACCGAACTCGAATACGCTCGTCCCGATTGAACATTGTATGGTTCAACAGCGCGACACGACGAATATCAACAACGCCATCGTCCGGATCTTGAACGAGCTCGACATCCCGGTGTACGACGCGCGTCGTGATACTGGCTTTGCCCGGACTGTCGTCGTCCGCTCGGGCTATAAGACGAACGACGTCCAAGTCGTCCTCGTCGTCGGGCACGAAGATGTACCGGACCTAGACGAACTTAGCGATCGCATCATGGGGTTGCCGAACGTCGTCTCGTTCCATTTGAACATCAACTCGAACCGTTCGGGCGTCATCTTCGGCTATCGTACGATTCACATCGCCGGCCAAGAGAAGATGGACGAACAGCTCGACGACGTCCATTACCACTTGTCGCCACGCGCGTTCTTCCAACTGAACCCGGCCCAGACCGAGGTCATGTATCGTGAAGTCGTCGAGGCGGCCGCTTTGACGGGCGAAGAACGTGTCATCGACGCGTATGCCGGCGTCGGGTCGATTGGGCTGTGGCTCGCGCCGCACGCCAAAGAGATTCGCGGGATGGAAGTCGTACCGGAGGCCGTCGAAGACGCCAATGCCCATATGCGCGAGAACGGGTTCAACCATGCGACGTATGTCGAAGGTCGGGCCGAGCACTGGATTCCGCGTTGGGTGAAGGACGGATGGATCCCTGACGTCATCGTCGTCGACCCACCGCGCACCGGAGTCGACCATCAATTGTTGAACGCGATCATCTCTTCGAAAGCACAACGACTCGTCTATGTGTCATGTAACCCACAGACGCTTGCCCGTGACGCGGACCAACTCATGAAAGCCGGATACAAAGTGAATTACGTTCAGCCGTACGATATGTTCCCGCAGACGGCGCACGTCGAGTCGGTCGTCGTCTTCGAGAAAAAGAAAAAGAAGAAATATTAACAAGTCGATGAAAACGCTTGATTAGAAAGCGTTTTCATTGTATAGTTCAGATGTCAGACTTCCTTTAGAAAACGAAGCGGAGGAACATCCAATGATTCCACAAGACCGAGTGAACGAACTTGTCCAAAAGGCGATCGCGGCCCGTACGCGCGCATATACGCCTTATTCAAAATTCAATGTCGGCGCCGTCGTCATCGATGAGACGGGGAAAGAGATTTCCGGTTGTAACGTCGAGAACGCCTCATACGGTTTGTCGATGTGTGCTGAACGGACGGCCATCTTTAAGGCCGTGTCAGAAGGCAGCAAGACGATTGAGACGGTCGTCGTCGTCGGTGACACAGACGGGCCGATCTCGCCGTGCGGTGCTTGCCGTCAAGTCATCGCCGAGTTCGCGAGTGACGACTTCACGTTGATTTTGGCGAATATGGCGGGAGACACGAAAGTGATGACGAAAGAAGAGATGCTTCCATACGGCTTCTCGCCGAAAGATTTAACGTAAAAGGATGCGGCCGAGCCGCATCCTTTTACGTTAGTTATATTTTTTCTCGCTAACCGAGTCGTCTTTTGAGTGGCGCTTACGCTTCTCGTCTTTCACTTCTTGATTCAATTCTTCGACTGGAATCGGGTCGACCGTCTCCATCCCTTCCTCGTCGAAGATGCTGTCCTTGTCTGTATCGACGGCGTCCGGATTGTCGAAGCGACGCTTAGATGGCTGGTTTTCTTTTTTCATTCGTTTCGCCTCCTTGTCTCTCTGTTATTCCACTTTCCGATTTCGTGTAAACGCTTCACGAAATGGTTTCGATTTAAAACAATGGTGGAATTATCCGTACATAGTGACTAAGGAGGGGTAGCATGGATAAAAAAGTGTTAATGGGCATCGTCCTCGGCGTCGCCGGGGCCGCGCTCGTGGCGCCGAAAGTGGCGGCACTGCTGACGCAAGACCGCGAGGATGACACGTGGAGCAAGATGGACCGGATGGAGAGTGTCGATTCGGATAAGGACGAGGCCGAGGCGGGACTCACCCAGCTCGACTCGAACCACCGGGCCGAATGGCAAGCGAACGGCTTCCCGCAGACCCACGCCGAGCGTGAGCGGCTCATGAACGAATCGGAAGAAACGTTCAAAGGCCAAGACATATAAAAAAAGGTAGCCGCGGCTGCCTTTCAGATTGAAGACAAAGTCACGTTTCAGGCGAACTGAAACGTGACTTTTTCGTTGACTGGTTCTCTACCTTTCATAAGTCTACTTTTTTCATAACCGCCGTAAAATATATATTTCCCTAGTTCCAATTTAAGACGCATGTCTTTTCCCTTTAACGATTTTTCTAGGGGTTTCGTTCTATGATTGAGTATGTTAATTTGGCAACTGTTAGGAGGTTGGACATATGAAAAATTCAGCTAAAGAGTGGATTTACATTTTGTTGCTCGCCGCAGTAACATTTATGTATTTCTTTGTCGATGGAATGACCAATACAACAAAGACTATAGTCACCATTGCAGTATTTATAGCTGTTGTTGGACTTAAGTTTGCAGTCAAAACTACTAAGGAGGACTGAGATCATGCCCAAAAAGTCAAAACTTTTATCTCTTGTAATGTCGATAGTACTCCTGTTTTCAGTAGCTTTCATCCCAATGGGTGTAGCTAGTGCTGAGGAAGAATTAAGTGAGGAGGATTTGGAATTAATTGAATTATTGACTGCAATCGAGAACATGCCTGATGAGATAATCTTGCAGGGTGAAGATGCTATTAAGGCTCATCTCGAGAGCGAAGTCAGCTTCCATCTTGAATTAAAGTAAAAAAACCTCAACCACTGTTGACGGCCACACAAATGAGGGCGCTCTGCCCGCCATCTTCTTGAGATTGAGGGCAGCAAAGGTAAGCATCGTCTGCATTGAAACTTTTTCAAGTCCCCGGTAACGGGTCCAACGCATGTCATGCTTCTCTTTTGCGTCCGCGAACACGCGCTCGTCTGGCGTGACCATCTCCAATCGTGTTCGATTGGTTTCCGATTCTGTTGATTTCCTGATCGTCCGATTCGCCCCCATGACGGGTTCTCTACCTCTCATTATAAAAAATGGGCGAGGGTACGAAAAGAGGGATGGATGCTTGGACCGACCAAGGGCACGGCGAGACCTCTAGGGGAATAGCAAGCAAAGGGAGACCCAGCAGCATTAAGCGATGCGGCTCCCTGCTTGCCCCCAGAAAAGCGAGCTGTGCCCGGTCGGACAAATAAAAAAACTGCAGACAATGTTTTGTCTACAGTCCGATAGTCAGCCGCAGCTGCCTTTTTATATGTCGAATTCGTCATCCGGTAGCAGTGGCAGGCCAAGTGTGACCGTCGTGCCTTGACCGACTTCGGAAGCGAAATGGATCGAGCCTCCGTGACGTTCCATGATGTGTTTGGCGATGGCGAGTCCGAGACCGGTGCCACCGTCTTCGCGGGTCCGGGACTTGTTGACGCGATAGAATCGTTCCGTCAACTTGTCGAGATCTTCCCGCGGGATGCCGCGGCCTTCATCACGAATCTCGGTGATGGCATATCCTTCCTCAGAAAACGTCTTCACATGGATGGCTTTGCCGGCCTCCGTATACCTTAGCGCATTATCGAGCAAGTTCCCGACGACTTGTTCGAGGCGATCGTGGTCTCCGAGGATGATGAGGTCAAAGTCGAGATCCGTCTCGATGGCGACGCCTTTCGCCTGTGCAATCGGTTCGAAGCGATACAATACGTCTTCAAGCACTTGCGAGTAGACGACCGGCTCTTTCGTCATCGGGTACGAGTCGCGTTCAAGTTGGGCGAGGTCGAGTAAATCGTTGACGAGCCGTTGCAAGCGTTCCGTCTCGTTCTCGATGATGTCGTAATATTGTGCTTTCGTCTTCTCATCGAGCGATGGGTCTTGAAGCATCTCCGTGTAACCGCGGATGTAAGACAGCGGGGTCCGGAGCTCATGGCTGACGTTCGCCAAAAACTCTTTTCGCTGCTCTTCGACGAGCCCGAGCGATTCGGCCATCCGGTTGAGCGTCTCGGCCAGTTCACCGATCTCGTCATCATAGTAGATGGGGATGCGGTGCGAAAAGTCGCCTTTGGCATATACTTGTGAGGCGCGTTTCATCTGGATGAGTGGTTGAATGATGGTGTCGATGATTTGCGTCCCGAAGATGAGCAGATTGACGACCATGAGGAGGAGTAAAAACGTAATCATGAGCCGAATCGGTTGGAACGGCTCACTGATTTTACTCAGCTCCATATAAAGGATGAGCGCGTTGTCGAGCTCTCCGTTACGAATGAGCGGGAAGGCCGACATGAGGATATCGACGTCCTCGGTCGGATGCTTGCGTGTGACCGAGATGGCGTAGCCGTCCTGGAGTCGGGCTAGGTCTTGTTCGCGCAAAAACGTCTTGCCTGAGCCGAGCCCGTCCTCTTTGACGGAAGATAAGAACACTTTCGTCTCCGTCAATTCGTTCGTGTAGGTCATGCTGTCAGAGAACGCGTCAGAGAACCCGTCTGCCTTGTAGATGGTGACGAGCTTCTCTCCGCGGTTGATGAGTAGTTCTTCTTGCGTCTGGATGTAGAACTTGTCGTACAAGTAAAACGTCATGATGATGAACACGAACGCGGAGAAGAGGCTGGCCGTCCAAATGGTGATCCAAATCCGCTTCCGGATCGTGTATTGCTTCATACGTTCGCCTCGAACTTATAGCCGATCCCCCAGACCGTTTGAATGTAGCCGCCGGCTTCGCCGAGCTTCAGTCGGAGCGTTTTAATGTGTGTGTCGACCGTGCGAAGGTTCCCGTGATACTCGGTTCCCCAAATTTGGTCGAGCAGCTGTTCGCGAGAGAAGACTTTCTCTTCGTTCGTGATGAACAAGTAGAGGAGGTCGAACTCTTTACGGGTCAAGTTGACGGTCTTTCCTTTCACGCTGACCGCACGTCCTTCGATATCAATCGATAACACGCCGACATCGAACGTCGCTTCTTGTTCTTTTGAGAAGTTGTGTGTCCGGCGAAGCGTCGCTTCAATCCGGGCAAGCAGTTCCCGTGGGCTGAACGGCTTTGTGATGTAGTCGTCTGCCCCAATCTTCAATCCGTGAATGCGGTCGAGTTCCTCGGAACGGGCCGTGAGCATGATGATCGGCACGTTCGAGAACTCACGGATACGCATGCACGCCGTTAGCCCGTCAAGTTCAGGCATCATCACATCGAGTAAGACGAGGTGGAACGACTGTGCTTTCAACAGCTCGATCGCTTCGAGCCCGTTCGTCGCCGTGACGGTCTTGTATCCTTCCTTCTCTAAGTTCGAGACGAGCAAATCCCGCATTTGTTCTTCATCATCAGTCACTAAAATTCGAAACGTTGGTTCTGACATGGTCCATTCTCCTTTACAAAACAGTTAACGGGGCGTGTGAGAAATCCCTCATACTTCTATCATACCTATCTCTCCGAATTAGAACAGAAATATTCATCGCCGTAAAGTTGTCCTCATGCAATCCACACAAAAACGCCACAAAAAAGCCAATTCTTTGTCAGAATTGGCTTAAGCTTCGAGTTGCGCCTCGTAGGCAATCTCGAATTCTGGGGCATGGAGCGAGTGCAAGTAAAGCTGGAAGCTCGACTTTGACACTTCATATAGTACGTACTCGACGTCCCCTTGATTGATTTCAGCAAGCAGCTCCGAACGAATCTCATTGGCGCAAAACGCGTACGGCAACTTTTCGGCCGCGGCGATCGAGCGTTCATTCGATTTTCGGATTTTTAAAAACACACTTTCAATATCAAGCTCGAAGAACAATTCTGAGAAGAACGCTTCTTTCGCGACTTGATTGTAACCTTTCCCGTGATACGGTTTGCCAAGCCACGTACCGAGGAACCCGTAGCCGGATTCCACATCGAACAAGCTGATTGTCCCAATCGGGGTCCCGAACTCGTTCGTGATGGTGCGTGAGATGATGTTCCCTTGCTCTTCTAGCTCGATTACTTGCTTCGTGCTAAATAAAAACTCGTCAAAGTGGACCGTCTTTTGACGGACATACGGAAAGACATCTGGGTGTTGCATCAGTTCGAACAACTCCGCGCAGTCGGTGAGCTCACGAAATTTGAGCACCTTTACATTCCTCCTCCTATTTCAGACCGCTGAAGAATAGTCGTAACGAAAGCATACTTCTGGCTTCGCTGTTCGAACCGCCTTGGTTGCTTTTTTGAAGTTACAAGATAATTTTATATAGATTTTTTAAAAAAGCAAGTAAATTATGCTTAAAAACGCTTATGAAAAATAATGAAAATTAGTCCATCTCATGATGCGTTTTCGCGCGTTCAGTCGCATACACAATTTGACCGTTCACAATCGTCATAATCGGCTTCGACATGTAGTCGAGCGGGAAGTGGCTCCAGAGCACAAGGTCGGCATCTTTCCCGACTTCGAGCGAGCCGATTCGGTCGTCGACACCGAGCGATTCGGCCGGGTGAATCGTGATGGCGCGTAGCGCGACATCGACCGGCAGCCCTTCACGTGCGGCGAGTCCGGCACAAAGGTTCAAGTATTGGACCGGTGTATACGGGTGGTCGGTCGTGATCGAGACGATCATGCCGTGCTCGTGTAGGATACGGTACGTCTCCCACGTCTTGTTTTGAAGCTCGATTTTTGATTTGCGCGTGAACGTCGGCCCCACGGTGACGTGCTTCACCCCAAGCTCACGCAACTTTTCGGCGACGAGATGACCTTCCGTGCAATGTTCGATGCGGTAGTCGAGGTCGAACTCTTCGGCGAAACGGACGACCGATAAAATATCATCGGCGCGATGGGCGTGGACTCGAACCGGCATCTTTCGGTCAAGGGCGAGCTGGATCATCTGGCTGCCGAACGTGCCAATCGTCTTCGTCGAGTCGACGGTCCGGAACGCCTCGCGCAGAAGCCCCATAATCCCCATCCTCGTCAAATCACCTGTCTTGCCCATGCTGTGGATGCGCTTCGGGTTTTCGCCGAGCGCCATCTTGAGCCCGGCATACCGCCTGAGAATCATATCTTCGATGAAGCGACCGTGTGTTTTGATGACGCTTGTCACGCCGCCGATGACGTTCATGCTACCGGGCATGACTTGGACGGCCGTGACACCGGCCCGAAGTGCTTCTTCAAACCCTTCGTCGAGCGGATAGACACCGTCGATGGCCCGGGCATGCGGCGTCATCGCTTCGACCGTCTCGTTCGCATCGTTCCCGACCGAGCCGGTTCCTTCGTCATAGAGTCCGAGGTGCGTATGGGCATCGATAAAACCGGGGAATAAGAAGTTTCCCTCGGCCTCGATGACCGTCTCATCTTCGAGCGGGTCGAGAAGATCGGCCATTTCGACAATCTTGCCGTCTTTGACGCGCAAGTCCCCGTAGAAGTGGGGAGCGGTGATCGGGTAAATATGGGCGTTACGAATCAATAAGTTACTCACGTATTGTATATCCTCCTCAAGTTAAATGTAGCAGTTGTTTCAGTGCGGGCTCCAATGTCTCATAACGGAACTTGAACCCATGGTTGAGCGCTTTCGTCGGGACGACTTTCGCGCCTTCTAAGACGATGACGCTTTTCTCACCGAGCGCGAGTTTCATGAGCGGTGCCGGTGCGGGAATCCAGTGCGGACGATGCATGACGCGGGCGATGGTTCGTCCGAACTCATCCATCGTGACTGGCGTCGGGGCTGTTCCGTTGACGGGACCCGCGATGGCCGGGGTCTCGATGACATGGACAAATAGACGAACGAGGTCGTCGAGGTGAACCCACGGGACCCACTGTTTTCCGGAACCGATTTTTCCGCCGACGCCAAACGTGTACGGTAACTTCATGAGCGGGAACGCGCCGCCGTCATTTGATAGGACGACACCTGTCCGCATAAATGCGAGCCGGATTCCCATCTCTTCGATTGGGGCGGCTTCTTTTTCCCAAAGCACGCATACGTTCCCTAAGAAGTTTGTCCGTTCCGGGAGCGGTGTGGACTCGGAGTACGTGATCGAGCGGTCTTCACCATATATTCCGATGGCCGAGCCGCTGATGACGACACTCGGTTTTTGCTTCATATTTTTAATGATGCGCACAAGCTCTTTCGTTCCGTCGAGTCGACTTTGTAGGATGGCTTGTTTTTGTTTATGGGTCCAACGCCCGTCGTTGATCGAGGCGCCGGCCAAATGGATGAAGGCGTCGACGTCTTGGAGCGCTGTTTCCGGCTGGCTGTCCGGTGTCATCCATTCCACGAAGGAGATGCCTCCTTGCCGCGGCCGCGGATTGCGTGTCAGGACGACGACTTGATGGCCGGCCTCAGCAAGGGCGCGGACGAGCGGACGGCCGATCAATCCGGTCCCGCCGGTAATTGCAATTTTCATGAGTCTCCCTCCAGTATATTGAAGCGATTTCAAAACGGGTATGAGTTCCATAAAGAAAGTGGGTCGTTCGTATTGTGAATACCCTTTCTTCTAACTTATCAAAAATCCTCCTTAAGCGGGGAACGTGATATGTTAGAACTAGGAAAAGGAGGGTTTTTGTGAAAATCGCCAAGTTTACGACGCAACAGAAAAACAAAGACCGGTTGAACGTCTTCGTCGAGAAAGACGGCAAAGAAGAGTTTGCCTTTGCGATCGATGTCGATGTGTTCATTAAATATGGATTGACGAGAGGGATGGAGCTTGAAGATGACTTCGTCCGTGACGTACTCGAAGCCGAAGAGGAGCAAAAGGCTTACAAAGCGGCCGTTAACTATTTGTCGTACCGAATGCGTGCCGTTTCAGAGGTGCATGACTATTTGATGAAGAAAGAAGTAAGCGAACCGGTCATTAAACGCGTTACGGACCGTTTGATCGAACAGCGTTACTTGAACGATGCCGAGTTCGCCAAAGCCTACGTGCAGACGAAGTTCAACACGAGTCCGAGCGGACCTGTGAAAATCAAACGAGAGCTTGCGCAATTTGGCATTGCCCAAACGATCATCGAAGACGTGATCGCCTCCCTCACGCATGAGGATCAGCTCGAAAAGGCCGGAAAGTTTGTTAAAAGGAAACAAATGGAAAAAAATCGACGTTCCGCCACAGAAGTGCAACAAAGAATTCAACAAACCCTGATGCAAAGGGGTTTCACGTTTGATATTATTTCAGAGGCGATTCACACGTTTTGGGAAAACGAGGATGAGGACGTCGAGCTTGCGGCCTGTTTGACACAAGCCGAAAAGTTGAATCGAAAGTATAGCGGATATGATGCATTCGAACGGAAACAGCGCATGAAGATGCAGCTTCGGCGCAAAGGATTTCCGTATGATGTCATCGAGCGCGCGTTAGAGCGCCTCGTTGAGGAACAATCGTAGTTGGACATCGGTTTACGGTATAGGGGAAAAAACTGAAAAGGTGGGTCTACATTGACGATTTTTGAATGGATTACAGCACTGATGCCGATTGTATCGGTGCTCATCTTACTGGTCATTATGCGGTTACCGGCATCGATTGCGATGCCACTTTCGCTCGTTTTAACAGCAATTCTCGCATTTTTCGTCTGGCAACTCGACGCCACACAAATCACGGCGGCTGTTCTACAAGGGCTCGTCATCGCCATTACGGCGGCTTGGATCGTCTACGGTGCGATTGGAATGATGAACACGATGAAAGAGGGCGGTGGGATGAACGCCATCCGCTCCGGGTTTGTCACGATTACGCCGGATCCACGGATTCAAGTACTCATCGTCGGCTGGCTGTTCGTTTCTTTCATCGAAGGGGCATCCGGTTTCGGGACTCCGGCCACGGTCGCGGCTCCGCTTCTGATCGCGTTAGGTTTTCCGCCGATTGCGGCCGTCGTCATTGCCTTGTCGGCTGACGTTTCGGCCGTCACGTTCGGCGCGGTCGGAACACCGGCGCTCATCGGAATCGGGAACGGTCTTTCGCTCGACGTGAGTCAACCGGAAGCGATTGAGTTTTTGACGAGCGTCGTCTTGCAGACGGTGCTCATCGATATGGTCGTCGGTCTGTTTATTCCGTTCATTCTCATTTTAATGCTGACGCGGTTCTTCAGTAAACAAAAGTCGGTCAAACCGGCGTTTGAAGTGTTGCCAATCGCGCTCGTCGCAGCGCTCGTCTACAGCATCCCGGCCTATTTATGGACGCTCGTCCTAGGATTTGAATTTGGAGGTATGCTCGGTGGATTGACAGGTCTCGTCATTTTGGTTGCGATGGCGAAGAAGGGCATCTTGATGCCGAAGCGTGTTTGGACGTTTGACGGATACGTCGACGAACTCGACGAGCCGCTCGAACAACCGACCGTCAAGACAGGCAAGCGTGAACTGCCGCAATGGAAAGCGTGGGCCCCTTACTTGATTTTGACGATTTTCCTCATCTTGACGCGGACTGTCCCGTTCTTGAACGAACTGACGCGAAGTGTCCGCATCAACTTGCCAGACATCTTAGGGGTCGTCGGAATCTCGACATCGTGGGAGCCGTTCTACTCGCCAGGGTTCATGTTCATTTTGACGATGATCGCGACGTTCTTCTTGCACAATATGAGTTGGTCGCAAGTGACGTCGGTGTTTAAATCGACGACGCTCGGCATCGGCGGGACACTCATCACCCTCGCGGCGTCCGTGCCGATGGTCCGCATCTTCATCCACTCGGAGAATGGCGGGGCAGGGTTAGGTTCCATGCCGGTCGAACTTGCAACGGCTGCGGCTGACACGTTCGGTGGGGTTTGGCCGCTCGTCGCGCCGTGGATTGGGGCACTCGGGTCGTTCGTATCCGGGTCCGCCACGTTCTCGAACATGATGTTCTCGAGCTTGACGACGAGTGTCGCCGAATCGGTCGGCATGAGTGAGACGCTCGCCCTATCGATGCAAATGGCAGGGGCGAACGCCGGTAACATGATTTGCGTCTTGAACGTCGTCGCGGTTGCTTCGGTCGCCGGTCTCCTCGGAAAAGAAGGAACGATCATCCGTTACACGCTCATGCCGATGATTTACTACGTCGTGGCGACGGGGATTGTCGGTGTGGTTTTGGCGACGTTCTTCATCAACTAAAATAAATTACAATTTCTTTACAAAATAATATTGACAATTTTCTGAACAGTCTGCTAAGGTTTTAGTAGATTTTAAAACTATGAAACGAGAGGAGCCAGCATGATGAAGTACATCACAACACTACAACGCACACACACAACATCATATGGCTACTCGTATTTGACTGCTTAAACGGGCAGCTGGATAGGGGTAGTGTCCTTTCCCTGACCATGCAAAAGACTGAAGACTGTCAAGCGCACTTCATCCGATTGGTTGCACAATCAGGTGACGTGCGCTTTTTTGCGTGCTTGGAAAGGGCGGAAGGGGGAAATCAGTCATGAAACTGATTAGACAATTGGATTGGTTTATTAAACGGCAAAAACGGACGTATCTCATCGCCATCATTCTGTTAATCATCACGGGTGTCGTCGACATGTTGCCACCGTGGATTATCGGTCAGGCGATCGATGCGATTCGGGAAGGGAGTTTGACGACAGAGCGGCTCATCCTCATCGTCGGGTCGCTCCTCGGGATCATGGTCTTGTCGTACGTCATGTCGTACTTGTGGATCGCCCGCTTGTTCGGGACGGCCTTCCTGCTAGAGAAAAAATTGCGGGGGCGCTTCTTCGGGCATTTGCTTCGGCAGACGCCGCGATTTTATCAGCAGCATCGCACGGGTGACTTGATGGCGCTCGCGACGAACGATTTGAAAGCGGTCGAACGAACGGCCGGGTTCGGCGTCATGACGCTCGTCGATTCGTTCAACATGACGCTCATCGCGCTCACCATCATGGGCGTGTTCATCGATTGGAAGCTGACGCTCGCGGCACTGTTGCCGATGCCGATTCTCGCCTGGTCGATGAACAAGCTCGGGCGCCAAATCCATGCCCGCTTCACCGCGGCGCAAGATTCGTTCGGGGTCATGAACGACCAAGTCGTCGAATCGATTTCAGGGCTTCGTGTCGTCCGCTCATTCGTCCAAGAAGAGGCGGATACGAAGAAGTTCGACACGATCACCGACGACGTCATGGCGAAAAACATGCACGTCGCCAAAATCGACGTCTTGTTCGAGCCGGTCATCAAACTACTCGTCGGACTGAGCTACTTGATTGGCCTGTCGTTCGGGACGTATCTCGTCTTCACGAACGACATCACGCTCGGTCAACTCGTCTCGTTCAACATTTATCTCGGGATGCTCATCTGGCCGATGTATGCGTTCGGAGAATTGATTAACGTCGTCCAACGCGGAACGGCGAGCTTAGAGCGGATTGAAGCGACGATGAACGAACGGCCAGACGTCGAGTCGACGGGGACGACGGATGTCGCCGTTCCTGAGAAGATCACGTTCAAATCGCTCACGTTCACGTACCCGGGGTCAAACCGTGCGTCGCTTGAAGACATCGTGCTCCACGTGTCACGCGGAGAGACGATTGGGATCGTCGGGCCGACCGGGGCCGGGAAGACGACGCTCTTGCGTCAACTGCTCCGGGAATACCCGATTGACGATGCGTTGCTCGTCAACGGCATCCCCATCTCAGACATCAAGCTCGAACAAGTCCGAGGCTGGAGCGGCTACGTATCGCAAGAACACTTGCTGTTCTCGAAGACGGTCCGCGACAACATCTTGTTCGGGGCGGCCGATGCGACCGAGGACGACCTTCAAACGGCCATTCGCCTTGCGGCGTTCGATACCGATATCAATCATTTAGAGAACGGACTCGATACGGTCGTCGGTGAGCAAGGGGTCATGCTGTCGGGTGGACAGAAACAACGTCTCTCGATTGCCCGAGCTTTGCTCAAAGACCCTGAGATTCTATTACTCGACGACTCGCTCTCTGCAGTCGATGCGAAAACGGAATCACGAATCATCGACTCGGTCCGGACGAGCCGGTCGGAACAGACGACGTTCATCGTCGCCCACCGCCTATCGGCCGTGGCCCATGCCGACCAGATTCTCGTCTTACAAGACGGCCGCGTCACGGAACGCGGTACGCACGACCAACTGATGGAACGACACGGTTGGTATTATGAACAATACGTTCGACAAGGGGAGACGGAGTAATCCGGGAAAGGGGGAATCTCTCATGATCGATCAACACGAATTAGATCCAGTTCGCAGGAAAAAGACGATTCGCTCACTCGTCGGCTATGCCAAACAAGTGAAGCGTTCGATTTTCCTCGGTCTGTTGTTACTCTTTTTAGCGGTCGGCGCAGAACTTGCCGGTCCGTATATCGCAAAAATCATCATTGACGACCATATCGTCGCCATCGAGCGCGATTGGGTACAAGTCGAATCAGGGGGTAGCGTCTCGTTTGCCGGGAACGTCTACGAGAAAGAATCAAGACTCGATGGGGAGACGGTCGTCCGGCCGGTCTCGATCGTCCAGACGACAGAAGGCTACTATCTCGTACCGGATGCCGTCATGAGCGGGGGCGTCCGCGAAGTAGAGAACGACGTCCTCACCATCACGCGTAGCGATGAGGCCGCCACTTACGAAAACATCGTGCCGCTCTCATCGACGGACGTGTTCCGATTTTATGAGACAGATCTCCGGGCTGTCCTCTTCTTATCCGGACTTTATGTCATCTTGCTTTTGATTGCGGCAGGGTTGAACTGGGGACAACAGATGCTCCTCCAACGTTCGGCCCACCAAATCGTCAAGACGATGCGGCTCGATGTCATGCGGCACTTACAGACGATTCCTGTGCGTTACTTTGACCAGACACCAATCGGGAAAATCGTCAGCCGGGTCACGAACGACACCGAGACGATTCGCGACCTTTATTTAGGCGTCCTTGCCCGTGTATTCCAAAGCGTCGTCATGATGATTGGTGTCTTGATCGCCATGTTCTTCTTAGACGTCCGACTCGGTCTCGTCTCGCTCATCATCATCCCGGTCGTCATCGTCTGGATCAAGTTGTTCCAACGTCTGTCGACACGGAACAACTTCCGGGTGCGGGCACTCGTCGCCGATATGAACGCCCAATTGAATGAAAGCATTCAAACGATGCCAATCATTCAATCGTATGTGAAAGAAGACCTCGTCTATGACGAGTTCAACGAGAAGAACAGTGACAATTTCCAGACGCGTCGGAAGTTGCTCAAGCTCGACGCGCTCATGTCGCACAACTTAGTCAACTTTTTCCGCAATATGGCGCTTGCCTTGCTCATCTGGTTCGTTGGGGCGCAGACGCTCGGTACGGGCAGCGTGCTCACGCTCGGGATTCTGTACGCGTATATCGATTACGTCTCACGGATTTTCGAACCGGTGACGCAAATCATGAACCAACTGTCGCCACTCCAGCAGGCGCTCGTCTCGGCAGACCGGATGTTCCAGTTGCTCGATGAGAAAGGGGAAGACGTGTCGTCAGAACGCATCCCACGCTTTAAAGGCGAAGTCGTCTTCGATGACGTTTCGTTCAGTTATGAGGCCGGAAAACCGGTGCTCCAACACATCGACATCCACGCCGCACCTGGAGAAACGGTGGCGCTCGTCGGGCATACCGGAAGTGGAAAGAGCTCGATCATGAACCTGCTCATGCGCTTCTATGATCCGTCACATGGGGCGCTCAACATCGATGGGATGGACGTGACAAAACTGCCGACACAAGCGGTCCGTGACCATCTCGGCATCGTCCTCCAGGACCCGTTCCTGTTCACGGGGTCGATTAAGACGAACGTGACGCTCGGCGACGAGACGATTTCCGATGAGCGCGTCTGGCGGGCGCTCACGGCGGTCGGAGCCGACCGCTTCGTCAAGCAGTTGCCGAACGGACTAGAGGAACCGGTCATCGAACGTGGCGCATCGCTTTCGAGCGGTGAACGACAACTGATCAGCTTCGCGCGCGCGCTCGTCTTCGACCCGGCCATCCTCGTCCTAGACGAGGCGACAGCGAGTGTCGATTCAGAGACAGAGGCGCTCATCCAAGAGGCGCTTAAGACGCTGACGAAAGGGCGGACGACGTTTGTCATCGCCCACCGCCTGTCGACGATTCGAGAAGCCGACCAAATCCTCGTCCTCGACCATGGTCACATCATCGAACGCGGGAACCATCAATCGCTCATCGCAGACGGCGGTGTCTACGCCCGCATGCATGAGCTACAAAGTAAACAACAAGCCATCAGTTAAGGAGGCAATATGGAGATTATCGGAAAGCACAACCGCGCCAAAGTATTCAATGAACGGATGGATGATATGACGCGTGCGCAACTGCAGACGCTCGTCGATCAACCGTTCACAGAAGGCGCGACGATTCGCATCATGCCGGACATGCACGCCGGTAAAGGTTCGGTCGTCGGCACGACGATGACGATTCACGATAAGATTGTGCCGAATTTGGTCGGCGTCGACCTCGGATGCGGCATGCTCTGTACCGAAATCAAGGCGAAACGAATCGATTTTCAAAAACTCGATGACGTCATTCGTCAAGCGGTGCCGAGCGGGATGAACATTCGGGAAGAAGCCCATGATTATGCCGCGAAGCTTCCGTTAGAAGACGTCCGGGCCCCGTTCAAACTCGACCGTGCCTTACGCTCGGTCGGGACGCTCGGGTCGGGCAATCACTTTATTGAAGTAAATGAGAACAACGGGCGGACATATCTCGTCATCCATTCGGGGTCACGCCATCTCGGTGTACAAATTGCCGATCATTATCAAAGTCGCGCAATCGAACACATGATGAAGACGACGGATGTGATGGAAGCGATTGAACAGTTGAAAGCTACCGGACGTGAGCATGAAATTTCAACGTATCTCGAGACAGAGCGTGAGACGCGGAAACAATTCCGCGACCTCGCCTACGTCGAAGGTGACGCGATGCAAGATTATATGCACGACGTGCGGATCGCGCAACAGTATGCCGCGATGAACCGCCTTGCCATGACCGATGTCATCGTCGAGGCGATGAACTGGAGCGTCCTTGACCAATTCGACACGGTGCATAACTATATCGACCATGACGATCGGATCCTTCGAAAAGGGGCGATTTCGGCGAAAGACGGGGAACGGGTCATCATCCCGATGAACATGCGGGATGGCTCGCTCATCTGTACCGGGAAAGGGAATCCCGACTGGAACTTCTCCGGACCGCACGGAGCCGGACGCATCATGTCACGCTCGGCTGCGCGGAAGCGTGTCGACTTCAATGAGTTCAAACGAGCGATGTCCGGCGTCTGGTCGACGTCGGTCCGGCCGTCAACGATTGACGAGTCACCGTTCGTTTATAAATCGATGAAGGAAATCGTTCGCTATATCGAACCGGCCGTCACCATCGACCAAGTCATTAAACCGCTCTACAACTTCAAGGCGAACTGAACGATCTGTTCAGTTTCGCCTTTTTCTTTTCTATCGAAAATCTGATACG
Source organism: Exiguobacterium sp. s150 (assembly GCF_018618435.1). Taxonomy (NCBI): domain Bacteria; kingdom Bacillati; phylum Bacillota; class Bacilli; order Caryophanales; genus Exiguobacterium; species Exiguobacterium sp. s150. The sequence continues at coordinate 68,788 of NZ_JACSMC010000008.1, forward strand.
CTACAAGTGAGGTGAACGAAATGGAAAAACGATTGAGTGACTTATCGAAATACGAATTGGAGCAAGAGATTCAAGCGCTCCACGAACGGAAGCGGAAAGCGGAGCAGATGGGGATGGTAAGTGAGATTGAAGTCGTCTTGCGCCGCATCGCCATCGCCGAGAGCTATTTGATTGACCCGTCGTCGTTCAAACCGGGAGAGACGTATATCGTCAACTACAATGAACGTCCGTTCCGCTTGAAGTTCGTCAACGGCGTCATGGGGTGGGGGACGTTCGAAGGCGAAATGATGGAGCGTGCGATTCCGCTCTCTGAACTGTCGGAGGTGAAGGCATGAACCGGTCCGAGCAATATGAACGGTTGGCCGAAATCTTGATGGCGAAAAACGATGTGTTGAGCGAGCTCGAAGCGCTGACGTGGGTCGAAGTGCTGTGGGAGGATTTTGAAACGACGCTTGCCCGAGCCGGAGAACCGTATCCGGGGGAGGCGAAATCGTTTCAGTACGTCGTCCAACAGATTGATGCGTATGGCCCGCAACTACATCTATTCCAAACGAAAAACGAGAAGTTCAAACACTTGATGTCAAAACGAGATCTTCACTAAAATCACGCCAAATTGGCGTGATTTTTTACTTGCAAACGTGTTACAGTTGGTTATAATAAAAGGCGCTATTTGTTTGCTTGATAGTTAAGTATTTATAAACTTTCTTTAGTTGGAATCATCTTTCACTAAACTTACCGCAAAGTCGAAAGGAGGAACGCGACTTGGAAGTCGGTCAAAAATTGAAGCGCCTCCGCGTTAAAAACGGATTGACGCAAGAAGAGTTGGCGGAACGCACCGATTTGAGCAAAGGGTACATCTCGCAAATTGAGCGGGACTTGAGTTCGCCCTCGCTTGAGACACTCTTTGACTTATTGGAAGTGCTAGGTTGTTCACCGAAAGAGTTTTTCGATGAAGAGATTTTTCAAAAAGTCGTTTACACCGAGGACGACCGGACCGTCTATGCCGACGAGGAACGAAAATACCGGACCGAGTGGCTGATCCCGGAATCGAATGAGAAAGAGATGGAGCCCATTTTACTGACGTTCGCCCGACACGGTGAGTTCAAGCGTTACGAGCCTTCGCGCTCGGAGACGTTCGTTTATGTGTTATCGGGACGCGTCGCTTTGAAGCTTGGGAACCATACGTATTTTGCCAAAGCGGGTGAAACACTTTACTATGTCGCGTCGGACTCGCACCAACTCGTCAACGATTACGAGGACGTGACCGAATGTCTCGTTGTCGCGACACATTCATATTTATGAACAGGGAGGAAATGAGATGAACGAACAGACAATTATCCGTTTTGATAACGTGTCGAAACGCTACGACGATACCGTCGTCTTAGAGAACATCAGTTTTGAGATTGAGCGAGGGAAGTTCTACACGCTACTCGGACCATCGGGATGCGGGAAGACGACGATTCTTCGGCTCATCGCGGGGTTTATCGAGGCTTCCAATGGAGACATTCACTTTGATGGGAAACGAATCAATGACGTGCCGGCGAATAAACGTCAAGTGAACACGGTGTTCCAAGACTATGCACTCTTCCCTCATTTGAACGTGTTCGAGAACGTCGCGTTCGGTCTGCGCATCAAGAAGATGAAAGAAGCGGACGTGAAGACGAAAGTTGAACAGGCGCTCAAATTCGTCAACTTGAAAGGCTATGAGTCCCGTGAAATCGATGAGATGTCGGGCGGGCAGCGCCAACGTGTCGCCATCGCCCGTGCCATCGTCAACGAACCGGAAGTGATTTTACTCGATGAGCCGCTCTCAGCGCTCGACTTGAAACTCCGGACGGAGATGCAATATGAACTTCGTGAATTGCAACAACGTCTTGGCATCACGTTTATCTTCGTCACGCACGACCAAGAAGAAGCGCTCGCCATGTCGGATGAGATCTTCGTCATGAACAACGGGCGCATCGTCCAAAGTGGGACGCCGACCGACATTTACGACGAACCGATCAACCGTTTCGTCGCCGACTTTATCGGCGAATCGAATATCGTGCCGGGCGTCATGCCGGAAGACAACATCGTCTCGTTCGCTGGGAAGACGTTCGACTGTGTCGACCGAGGATTCGACCGCAATGAGAACGTCGAAGTCATCATTCGTCCAGAGGATTTGGAGATGACGTCGGTCGAGTCGGCAAAACTTGTCGTCGATGTCGATTCCCAGCTGTTCCGCGGCGTCCATTATGAGATTTGCTGTTATGACGAGGAAGGGAACGAGTGGCTCGTCCATTCGACGAAAAAATCAGTCGTCGGATCCAAGATTGGGCTCACGTTCGACGAGGAAGCGATTCATGTCATGCGCCTAGGAGAAACGGAAGAAGAGTTCGACCGCCGCCTCGAATCGTATGAGGAGGTCGGCCATGAATCGAACTAGTCAAACGGCGAAGACGGTCTATATGACGACGTATTGGGTGTGGATTGCCCTGTTCGTCATCGCACCGCTCTTCCTCGTTCTCTACTATTCCTTCTTTGATATCGAAGGGAACTTGAGTTTAGAGAACTATCAGATGTTCTTCACGTCGACGTATTTGACGATGACGTTATCTTCTTTCTGGTATGCGTTCTTGATTACGTTCTTCTCGCTTCTCATCGGGTATCCGACCGCCTATTTATTGACGAAGACAAAGCATAAGCAACTTTGGCTTTTGCTCATCATCTTGCCATCATGGATCAACCTATTGCTCAAAGCCTATGCGTTCCTCGGCATTTTCGGGACGTACGGCATCACGAACCAGTTTTTAGAGGCGATCGGCATCGGGACGCAACAGATTTTGTTCACGGACTTCAGTTTCGTGTTCGTGTCGGTGTACATCTTCATCCCGTTCATGATTTTGCCGATTTATAACGCCATCGAGAAACTGCCGCCGTCGCTCGTCTATGCGTCGCGCGATCTCGGGGCCTCGAACTGGACGACATTCCGCCGGGTCATCTTCCCGCTCACGCTCGACGGTGTGAAGTCAGGGATTCAAATCGTCTTCATCCCGGCGTTGTCGCTCTTTATGATCACTCGACTGATTGCGGGGAACCGTGTCATCACGCTCGGGACGGCGATTGAACAACAATTCCTCGTCACGCAAAACTGGGGCATGGGCTCGACGATTGCCGTGTTCTTGATTTTGGCGATGGTCCTCGTCATGGTCATCACACGTGACTGGGGTGCGAAAGGGGCGGTGCGTCGATGAAACCGAAAAAATTTAAATTAGCTAACCTCTATTTGATGGCGGTGTTCTTCATCCTCTATGCACCGATTCTCTATTTGGTCGTCTACTCGTTCAACAGCGGCGGGACGATGAGTAACTTTGAAGGCTTTACGCTCGATTGGTACAAGTCGCTCTTTGCCGACACCCGCCTGCTCGTCATCGTCTTAAACACAATCGTCATCGCCTTGCTGTCGGCGACGATTTCAACCGTGCTCGGCGTCATCGGGGCGCTCGCCATCTATACGGCGCGGCAACGCTTCACGAAGACGTCACTCTTGTCGCTCAACAACGTGTTGATCGTCAGCCCGGACGTCATCATCGGGGCGTCGTTCCTCATCTTGTTCACGATGCTCGGGATTCAGCTCGGCTTTTACTCGGTGTTATTGGCGCACATCGCCTTCTCGGTACCGATTGTCGTCATCTTGGTGTTGCCGAAGCTGCAAGAGATGAGCCCGACGCTCATCGATGCGTCGCGTGACCTCGGGGCAAGTACGTGGGACGTATTGACGAAAGTCATCTTGCCGTACATCACACCGGGAATCTTTGCCGGGTTCTTCACGGCGCTCACGTATTCGCTCGATGACTTTGCCGTCACGTTCTTCGTGACGGGCAACGGCTTTACGACACTTGCCGTTGAAGTCTACTCACGCGCCCGTCAAGGCATCTCGCTCGAGATTAACGCCTTGTCAGCCATCTTGTTCTTGTTCACACTCATTCTCGTCCTTGGGTATTATGTGCTCGCCCAACGCGGTGGTAAAGCGAAGGAGGTAAGACGATGAAAAAATTGGTCATCATGTTGACGGTGCCGGTCGTCGTCAGTTTCGGCCTCTTGCTCTGGGTGTATCAAATCAATATGGCGCAAGGATTCGGCGGCGATAACACGCTCGTCGTCTACAACTGGGGCGATTATATCGATGAAGACTTGATTGGAGAGTTCGAGGAAGAGACCGGGTTGAAGGTCATCTATCAGACGTTTGACTCGAACGAGGCGATGCTCACTAAAATCGAGCAAGGCGGCACGGCGTTCGACATCGCCGTCCCGTCGGATTACGCCATCAGTAAAATGATTGAAGAAGACCTGCTCTTGCCAATCGATTATGACAAGCTCAAGAACTTCGATAACATTGACCCACGTTTCCTCGACAAGTCGTTCGACCCGGGTAACACGTACTCGGTCCCTTACTTCTGGGGGACGGTGGGCATCGTGTATAACCCTGAACTCGTCGACGGTGAGATTACGTCATGGAACGACCTATGGGACATGCCGCTCGAGAATGACATCTTGCTCGCAGACGGGACGCGTGAAGTGATGGGCTTCGGTCTGAACTCACTCGGTTACTCGCTCAACACGACGGACAAAGATGAGCTGCTCGAAGCGGAGAAGAAGCTCGAGACACTCTGGCCGAACATTAAAGCGATCGTCGGCGATGAGATTAAGATGCTCATGGCGAACCGGGAAGCGGCCGCGGCCGTCGTCTGGTCCGGTGACGCCTCAGAAATCATGTACGAGAACGAAGAGTTGACGTACGTCATCCCGGAAGAAGGGACGAATCTTTGGTTCGACAATTTGGTCATCCCGAGCACGTCCCGTAACGTCGAAGGGGCCCATCAGTTCATCGATTTCATGCTCGACGCCGAGATTGCGGCACGCAACACGGACTATGTCGGCTATTCGACACCGAACGAGGCCGCGCTCGAGTTCCTCGATGAAGAAGTCGTCACGGATGAACGGTTCTATCCCGATAAAGAAGTGACGGACGAGCTTGAGGTGTATGAGAATTTAGGCAAGCGCATGAACGCGTATTACAACGAGTTGTATTTGCGCTTCAAAATGCAGAGTAAATAACAGAAGTCCCGCTCGAAGATGAGCGGGACTTTTTTGTATTCAAGTGAGAGTTCATTCACGACTGTTGCAGCTCGGCCCGCTCCTCGTCTGTGAAGACACGCGAACGGCTTAAAAACCGCTTCCCTTCGACGCCTTCGACGGAGAACATGCCGCCTCTGCCATCGACGACGTCGATGATCAGTTGCGTATGCTTCCAATAATCATATTGCTTCTCGTGGATATAGAACGGACACCCCCCGATTTCGCCAAGTAAGACGTCGTGATCGCCGACGAGAAATTCACCTTGGGGAAAGCACATCGGTGAACTTCCGTCACAACATCCGCCAGACTGGTGAAACAGGAGTGGTCCATGCTTTTGTTTCAGTCGATCGAGAAGCGCGAGCGTGGCGGGGGTGGCCTCGACGCGGTTCACCATCTTAGAAGAACCCGAGTTTTTGTTCGCTGTAACTGACGAGCATGTTTTTCGTCCGTTGATAATGGCTGAGCATCATCTTATGGTTCTCACGGCCGATCCCTGACATCTTATAGCCGCCGAACGCCGCGTGCGCCGGGTATTGATGATAACAGTTGATCCAGACGCGACCGGCTTGAATCTCACGCCCGAAACGGTAAGCCCGGTTCATGTCGCGCGTCCATACACCGGCACCAAGGCCGTAGAGCGTGTCATTGGCGATGGCGATTGCTTCGGCGTCGTCTTTAAACGTCGTCACCGAGAGGACCGGTCCAAAGATTTCTTCTTGGAAAATACGCATCTTGTTATGGCCTTTGAAAATCGTCGGTTGGACGTAGAAGCCGTCCGCGAGCTCACCATCCATCACGTTGCGCTCACCACCGATGAGGCACTCGGCACCTTCCGATTTGCCGATCTCGAGGTACGACAAGATTTTCTCGAGCTGCTCGTTCGACGCTTGGGCGCCCATCATGACGTCAGGGTCCAGCGGGTTGCCAAGCTTGATCGCTTTCACGCGTTCGAGGACGCGTTCCATGAACGGCTCATAAATCGACTCGTGGATGAGGGCACGTGATGGACACGTGCATACTTCACCTTGGTTCAAGGCGAACATGACGAGCCCTTCAATCGCTTTATCGAAGAAATCATCGTCCGCATCCATAATGTCGGCGAAGAAGATGTTCGGCGATTTTCCACCGAGCTCGAGCGTCACCGGGATGATATTTTGTGACGCGTATTGCATGATGAGGCGGCCTGTCGTCGTCTCACCTGTAAAGGCGACCTTGTCGACACGGTCGCTCGACGCGAGCGGTTTACCCGCCTCGAGCCCGAACCCGTTGACGATATTCAAGACGCCTGGCGGGAGCAGGTCTTCAATCAATTCTAGGAGCACCATGATTGACGCAGGTGTCTGTTCCGCTGGTTTCAAGACGATACAGTTCCCGGCGGCGAGGGCCGGCGCGACTTTCCAGACGGCCATCAAGATTGGGAAGTTCCAAGGAATGATTTGCGCGACGACACCGAGCGGCTCTTGGAAGTGATAGGCGACCGTGTCGTTGTCGAGTTCGCTGATGCCACCTTCTTGGGAGCGGATGACCCCGGCAAAGTATCGGAAATGATCGATGGCGAGCGGAAGATCGGCATTCAGCGTCTCGCGGACGGCTTTCCCGTTCTCCCATGTCTCGGCGTAAGCGAGCATCTCAAGGTTTTCTTCCATACGATCGGCAATCTTATTCAAGATGACGGCACGTTCCGTCACCGACGTCTTGCCCCAATCTTCTTTTGCGGCGTGAGCCGCGTCTAGCGCGAGTTCGACATCTTCCTTTGTCGAGCGGGCGACTTCACATAAAACTTTACCGTTGACCGGAGAGGTGTTCTCAAAATATTCTCCCCCGGCAGGCGCTGTCCACTTGCCATTGATGTAATTCTCATAGCGGTCTTTAAAGTGTACTTTCGTGCCTGTCGAGTTTGGGACTTCATAAATCATGGTCGTTCCTCCCTTTTCCGTAAAGTATCGGGAACCTATGTATGCGCTTACATTTTCAAGTAAGCAAATAGCTCCCTTTTCCATCCTAACGGGTAGTTGTGATAAAAGTCAAAATTTTTCGACAATAATTTGTCACATTTGCGAAAAAAATGTTTTGAAGTCAAGATTTGTGGTAAACAACATATTAGAATGAATTCATAATCCGAAGGAGTGGACGTACTTATGGCAAAAACGTATCAAGTCGACCCAGCCCATAGCACCATCAACTTTACCGTCAAACATATGATGATCTCGAAAGTGAAAGGCGAATTTAAAGATTTCAACGTCGAGGCGAACGGTCAACCGGATGATCTCGCGAACGCGAGTGTGAAGGTGACGATTAAGGCGGCATCGATTGACACGAACAATGGTGATCGCGACAACCACTTGCGGTCCGGTGATTTCTTTGACGTGGAGCAACACGAGGACATCGTGTTCGAGTCGACGTCGTTCCGCTCAAAAGGCGGCGGCGAATTCGAGTTGACAGGCAACTTGACGATTCGCGGGACGACACGTGAAGAGACGTTTGAAGTCGAGTATGAAGGAAGCGCGAAAGATCCTTGGGGCAACATGAAGCATGCCTTCACCGGTGATGGGTCGATCAACCGTGAAGACTACGGTTTGACGTGGAACCAAGCGCTCGAAGCGGGCGGCGTCCTCGTCGATAAGAAAGTCAAATTCGATTTCGAGCTCCAGTTCACGGAATCGGAGGCATAATAAAAAGTCGCTCCGCGGAGCGACTTTTCTTATTCATAAGCCAATTTTTTCTGCAAGCTCTCTTCGCTGAACACCCAGCCGGTGAACGAAGACAACACTTCGTTCGATTCTTCGTCGACGATGACGACGGCGACGAACGGATAAATGTCTTTTGAAAAGTAGCGCAAGTTCGTGAACCGGTACTCGATCATGCCGTTGTGGCGTGTGACCGTGTACGTGTGAATCTTCGAGAACGCCAGGAACGCTTGCAAGTCGGCATTTTTTCGTGCCTCGACGAAATGAAGGTCGTCTTCACCTGGCATCGGTTTGTCACGGAACCGGCCGCATTCAATGACTTCCCCTTTTTTCACTTTGACGGCACCGAGACCATCGCGGAAACGGACGGCGACGTGCCAGTCATCCCAACCGATTCCTGGGGAGATGAAGAGCTCATGGGCACCGGAGAAGTGACGCGCGACCGTGGCGAGCGCGCGGTTACGCAACTTGAACTGAATCGCATAATAACTGACGACGAGCGCAATGAGCAATGCAAAAATCGGGACAGTCGCCCCTGTGATGAGCCATAATACATATGCTCCGTAATAGGCGGAGAACAAGTACGGATCGAACGTTCCGATGACGCCCCAACCGATCCATTTTTTCGAAAACGGTTGTAGCGCCTGCGTCCCATAGGCGTTAAACAAATCGACGGTAACATGGAGCAACACGGCGATTTGGGCCATGACCCAGAGCGAAGCGGGGTTGACGCCAAGCACGGTCCCGATGACTGCGCTGACGATGATCGGCCAAGCAAGGAGTGCGGTGATTCCGTGTGAACGACCGCGATGCTGGCGTAAATACGTGCTATTGCCTTTTAATTTGAAGACCGTATCAAAATCCGGAGCGTGCGAGCCGACAAGCGCCGTGGCGGTCATGGCGAGGAAAAGCTGTGCGTCGCCTGACACTTCCGGGCTGAGTGTCGCCATGGCACTTAAACCAAGTCCCATCCCAATGTGAGTAGCTGTATCCAATGTGCTTCAGCACCTCCATCAAATAAACACGTCGTTAACTGATCTCATATATCATACAATATCTCTAAAACGAGGGGAAACGAAATGCTTGATCTTGATAAATTGTTCACAAATTATACTATTCCTGAATTCAATGAAAATTTAGTGACGTGGTTCAATCGAGAAAAACGCGATTTACCTTGGCGCCACAATAAAAATCCATATCGTGTCTGGGTCAGCGAAGTCATGCTACAGCAGACGCGTGTCGATACGGTCATCCCCTATTTCAATCGATTCATGGAGCGATTCCCGACGATGGAGTCGCTCGCTGAGGCCGAACCAGAAGATGTCGTCAAGTATTGGGAAGGGCTCGGGTATTACTCACGTGTTCGCAACCTTCATCAAGCGGTCCGCGAAGTCGTCGCCGTTTATGACGGCATCGTCCCAGAGGAGAAGGAACGGTTTGAGAAGTTGAAAGGGGTCGGACCGTATACGACAGGGGCCGTACTCTCAATCGCCTACAATCAACCGGAACCGGCCGTTGATGGCAACGTCATGCGCGTCATGTCGCGGCAGTTCGGTATTTATGACGACATCGCCCTCCCGAAGACGCGAAAGCTGTTCGAACGAGTCGTCCGGCGCTTGATGGACCCGAGCCATGCCTCTGATTTTAATGAAGGCGTTATGGAACTCGGGGCGACGGTATGCACGCCGAAAAACCCGATGTGTTCGCTTTGCCCCGTCCAAGAGCACTGCTATGCTTACACCCATAACGTGCAAGAGGAACTCCCTGTCAAAACGAAAAAAGGGGCGTCCCGAATTGAGATGTATGACGCACTCTATTGCCGCCGCGACGGGAAGACAGCTTATGTCAAACGACCGGACGCGGGTCTGCTCGCCGGAATGTGGCAATACCCGCTTACAGAACGTGGAACAGGGGAACAGGTAAACGGAGCCTATGTGGGACAAGTGAAGCATGTTTTCTCGCACATCGTTTGGTATTTAGATTTGTACGTCGTCGAGACGCTACCGGAAGGGGATTGGGTCTGGCTCGACGGGGAAGAGCGGGCCAAGTTGACGGTGTCGGTCGCGCAACAAAAATTAGAACAGATGGCAGGTGTAGACGATGAGACAGTTCGACGTAACGACGACGTTTGAGACGTCATCGGAGCAACTATGGGCGTTGCTGCAAGACGCCTCGCTCTTATCAAAACTGACGTCATTCCCGAAAGTGACGCTCGTAGGGGACGGGGCCTCGGTTGAAGGGAACGTCGTCCAACTCCGCATCGGAATCGGTCCGGTCTCTTTGCCTTGGAATAGCGTCATCACGTTGGCTGGAGACCGTGCCTTTTGTGATCAAGGCGTGAAGCTACCGTTTCCGTTCAAACGATTTTGCCACGTCCATCGCGTCGAGACACGTGAGGGGCGGGCGGTCATGATCGATGAAGTCACGTTCGACAGTTATCTTCCGAACGTGCTCGTCGAACGTTTCGTGCTGCGCCCGATGTTCAAGTCACGCGCTACTGCTTTCCAAAACATACTAAATTCCTGAAAATAAGAGATTTCCTTTTTCATTGGTTCTGAAAGTCGCTATAATTAAATATGAGAATTGTATAGCATCATAGCGGAAAGGAGGAGCTTATGAGCTTATTTCCCAAAGCAGGTAGCAAGATCGAGATACAGAGCTACAAGCACAACGGAACTTTGCATCGCGTTTGGGAAGAAACGCTCGTCCTTCAGTCGTCAAAAACGGATATGATCGGATTCAATGACCGCATCATGGTCAGCGAGTCAGACGGTCGGCAATGGAGAACGCGAGAGCCGGCAATTTGCTACTTTTCATCTGAGTTTTGGTTCAATGTCATCTGTATGATTCGCGAAGATGGGATTTACTATTACTGTAATCTAGGTTCGCCGACGACGTTTGATGGCAACGAACGCGCCATCAAGTACATCGACTATGATTTGGACATCAAGGTGTTCCCAGATATGTCGTACACGATTTTAGATGAGGATGAATACGAGCGGCATCGTCGCGAGATGAATTATCCGAAAGCGATTGATCGAATCTTGAAACAGAACGTTCAAGAACTTATCAACTGGATTCGAGGACGGAAAGGGCCGTTCAACCCAACATTCGTCGATGAATGGTATCGCGAATACGAAGCACGTTACCGGAGATGATGACTCATCTCCGCTTTTTTTCTTGAAGGAGGAACTATGGGCAGTATTAAACGTTATTTGCAATTTGTTAAACCGTATAAGAAACAGATTGCGCTCACCATCTTCGTCGGAATCTTGAAATTTTCGATTCCGCTCGGATTGCCGTTACTTTATCGATATGTCATTGACAACTATTTGACAGACCCAGACCCGGCGGCCGATTACACCGAGCTCGTCTGGCTGTTCAGCATCGTCTTCTTCATCTTTCTCGTCTTGAAACCGCCGATTGAATATTTACGTCAATATTTGGCACAATGGGCGGCAACGCGAATCTTATTCGATGTCCGGAACCGTTTGTTCGACCACGTGCAGAAGCTATCGCTCCGTTATTATTCGAACAACAAGACCGGGCAAATCATCTCCCGCATCATCAACGACGTCGAGCAGACGAAAGACTTCGTCATCACCGGCCTCATGAACATTTGGCTCGATATGGTGACGATTTTAATCGCCATCGCCATCATGTATACGATCGACCCACAACTGACGCTCATCGCGATTTTGCCGCTCCCGTTCTATGCGATTGCTGTCCGTTACTTTTACGGTCGCCTGCGTCGTTTGACACGTGAACGTTCGGCCGCACTCGCCGATTTGCAAGGTCATTTGACGGAACGGGTGAACGGCATGGCCGTCATCCGCAGCTTCGCCCTCGAACCGTATGAGAACAAGGCGTTCGAACAACAGAACGGTGGCTTCTTGAAAGCGGCGCTTCGACACACGGGTTGGAACGCGAAGACGTATGTCGTCGTCTCGACGATTACGGACATCGCCCCGATTTTGATTTTCACGACGGCCTCATGGCTCGCCTTGCAAGATCAAGTCTCACTCGGGACGCTCGTCGCGTTCATCGCATATATCGATCGGTTGTATGCACCGCTCGGCCGACTCGTCAACTCGGCGACGACGCTCACGCAGTCGGTCGCGTCGATGGACCGGGTGTTCGAGTTCCTCGATGAACCGTATGACATCGAAGAGAAAAAAGGCGCATTCGTGCCGGTCCAGACGGCCGGTAAAATCGAGCTCGACCGTGTCGGGTTCGCCTATGAGAAGGAAGGCACACGTGCCCTTCATGACGTGAGCCTATCGATTCGGGAAGGGGAACGGGTCGCCTTCGTCGGTATGTCCGGCGGTGGGAAGTCGACGCTCGTCAGTTTGATCCCGCGCTTCTATGACGTCACGGATGGGAGCATCAAAATCGACGGTGTCGACGTGCGGGACTTCAAACTGCGCGCGCTCCGCGATCAAATCGGTATGGTCATGCAAGACTCTGTGCTCTTTAGCGAGTCGGTCGCGATGAACATCCGGATGGGGAATCCGGAAGCGTCAGACGAGGACGTCATCGCCGCCGCGAAAGCAGCGAACGCGCACGAGTTCATCTCGAACTTGCCGAACGGGTATGATACACCAGTCGGGGAGAAAGGCGTGAAACTGTCAGGCGGTCAAAAGCAACGCCTTGCCATCGCCCGCGTCTTCTTGAAACACCCGCCGATCATCATCCTCGATGAAGCGACGAGTGCACTCGACCTCGAAAGTGAGGCGATGATTCAAGACTCGCTCGCACGCCTGACGAGAGGACGGACGACGTTAATCGTCGCGCACCGCTTGTCTACAATCACGGACGCCGACAAAATCGTCGTCGTCGACAATGGACGAATCATGGAGACCGGGACGCATGAAGAATTGATGCGTCGACGGGGTGCCTACTACGACCTGTATATGATTCAAGACTTAGCTGTCGTCGAATAAGGCTTCGCGTTCTAAACTCGAAGTCTGGCTGTTGACGATTCTATTCGTAAAAAGCGAATGGGTTCGTCTTTTTTTGTGTTCAACGAGCTTGATCTGTTCACCCCGACTCGGAATGGATGACGTACGATGTCGACGGTCGTTTCGGCCATCGTGGCGACAGAAAAAATGGCCGCCAGACGGCGACCGTTTGTGTTGATCTTCCGACGGCGCCCCGACTCCGACAGGAACGCAATCCAACGGAGACCCAGCAGCGACGAAAGTCGCGATGCGGCTCCGGGATTGCCTGCGGAAAGCGTGGGCGCCGGAAGGACGAGCGATTCGATTGATGTTAGTCAACAAGCTGGCTTCGAGTTCTAAACTCGAAGTCTTTTTTTGTTTTTCGTTCGTGCGAGACGGGAATGAGGTAACGACATGAAAAGGGGGACGATTCAATGATGAACGGGGAAGGATTGATTCAAGTTCGGCCGCTCAATGAAGGGATTGAATTAACGTGGTCACTCGAAGGGGAAGTACACGTCGTTCGAAATGGCACGGACGTTTACGAAGGAACCGAGCACCATTATGTGGACCTTGAAACAAAAGTCGGCGAACAAGTGGCCTATCAGTTGACGTTTGCGTCAGGGGAAGAGGCGTGCGTCTACACGGCGGCCGTCAACCCGAAAGACGACGTATATTGGAACCGACATTTGACCGCCGCTGTCGTAACCGATGCAGGCACCTACTTGCATTGGGATCCGATACCAGACGTGGAGTCGTATGCGATTTATCGCCAAGGGCGCCGCGTCGCGGAAGTGAGCGGGTCCGGGTATATCGATGACACACCGTTACACGAGCCGACGTTTTATGAAGTAAGGGCATTGCGTCCGGTGAAACATTCCCGCAAGCCCGGTACGCAGTTGATTGATTTTGTCGGGAAGGCGATGACGCTCGGGAAAGAACATACGCTCTCGACGAGACGGGACAGCGAGCTGTATGTCATGTACTTTATGGTCAGTCCGTCGACTCCGGAAACCACAGAAGTGAGCGACGTGCAGTTACGTGTCCAGCCGTTCATAAAACCGCCGATTTTAAAGAATCCGAACGTGTTCTCCCCGCATCCTTACTTTGAGGGGGATGGTCGCTCATACAATGTTTACGCTGAAGATTATCGAACGCGAACCGAAGTCATGGTCGAACAGTTGCGTGATGTGCCATTCGTCTCGATTAAGAAAGATGCGAACGTGACGAGAGGCTATACGAAACATCATAAATTGATGGGAGAAGACGTGGCTTCCGTCGATCAAGTCTATTTAGAAGATGTCTCCATCGAGCCCGGAGAAGTGACGTATCGTCTTAAACATTCAGTCGGCAATCCGCTCGTGATTGCACCGGACATTAAGTATACGATTGTCGCACATCTGAAAAATCGACCGACGTTCAAGTTGTCTGGTGAGCATACACAGTCTCCCCACCATGAGATTTATCTTCGCATGGGAGAGGCGCCGTGGATCACCATTCACCGAGCCGACGATTTGGGCGTCAGCTTTATGGCTCAGCCTTTACCGTACTGTCACTGGACGTACCTCACGTGTATGCAATAAGAAAACCCGCCACCCTCAAGAGGAGGGCACTGAAAAACTTCAAATGTTTTTGAACAGAGGAGCGTCGTCCCGGAAGGGATGGCGCTCCTCTGTTTTCATTGCCCTTCAGCCGCCCTGTCCGGCACGCCGCTTTCCTGGGGGCGGGCGCCGAGCCGCATCGCGACGTCGTCGCTGCTGGGTCTCGCCTTGCCCGCTGATTCCCCGGGAGTCGGCGTGCCCTCGGGCGGCGCTGTACGCGCCTGACATTCCGGACTATACTGGCTGTAACCAACCAATCTGGAGGCGATCCCGATGATGCCTGACCTGCCCAACATGCCGCCGAGCCCGTATGCGGCCCTCTATGACCTGTTGATCCCGGCCGATGACGAACTGCGGCTCATCCATGACCTCGTCTCGTTCGATTTTATCACGGACCTACTCGAGGATACGTATTGCCACGACAACGGTCGGATGGCCGTCCATCCTGTCCGGATGTTCAAATATCTGTTCCTGAAGGCGCATTCGAACCTGTCCGACGCCGACCTCGTCAGACGGGCGAAGACCGACCTCACCTACAAATATTTTCTGGACCTGGCACCGGAAGATGACGTCATCAACCCCTCCTCGCTCACGAAGTTCCGTCGTCAGCGCATGGACGACGACGAGCTGCTCGACAAGTTGATTGGGCACACGGTCGAGGTCGCGAAAGGGATGGGGCTGCTCAAGGGACGGACATTGATCGTCGACGCGACCCATTCACGGGCCCGGTACGGGCAGAAACCGATCAGACAGGCAATCATCGACGAGACGAAACGCCTGAGACAAGCGTGCTACCAATCATCGGTCGATGCGAAAGGTCGTTTCCCGGAAAAGGTCGACGAGGAGGATATCGACCAACTCCTCGCCTATGCGCTTGCCGTCGCAGAGACCGTCGAGACCGGGATGCCCGAGCTGATGTTTCGCGAGCACATCCGAGACCAGGTGAACCGGGTGCGTGAGCTAGCGGAGGATGCGCATGTCGAGCTGCAGGTGTCCAAAGACAGCGATGCCCGGACGGGGCACAAGAGTGCCGACTCGTCGTTCTTCGGCTACAAGCACCATGCGATGACGGAGGAGGGCATCATCACGGCTGTCGTCGTCACATCTGGCGAGGTGGCAGACGGGCCACAATTGGCGAGTCTTGTTGAGAAGAGCCATCTAGCCGGTGCCGAGTTCGACCACATCGTGGGTGACGCCGCCTATTCTGGCCGTGACAACCTGATTTACGCTGCCTCACAAGGATGTAAGCTTGTCGCCCCGTTGAATCCGCGTGTCTATTCGCCGGCTGATAACCGCGGTGAGGGGTTCACCTACAACAAGGATGCCGAACGCTACGTCTGCCCCGCCGGGCACATGGCCATCCGGAAGGCCCGGACAGGGACAAAGGACATCGGTAAAAATCAGAAAGAAACGCATTATTTCGATATTGAGCTCTGTAAGCAATGCCCGTTGCGCAATGGCTGTTACAAGAATGGTGCAAAATCGAAAACGTACAGCGTGTCCTTGAAATCGAGGGAGCATAGCGAACAGTACGAGTACGAGCAGACGGATGAGTTCAAGGACTATCGCCGCAAGCGCTTCGCCATCGAGGCGAAAAATAGTCAATTGAAGAACCCGCAAGGTCTGGCGCGCAACAAGACGTCAGACCTGAAAGGCATGACGTTACAGGGCGTGATGGCAATCATTGCGGTCAACCTGAAGCGAATCATCGCCCTTCGAAAAGAAAATACAGGATGAGGGCAAGGAAAAAAGAGGGATTGTCCCGACGTGAGTCGGTTCAATCCCCCTTTTTTCTTTTCACGCTCGGATAGAGCGGAGGTTTTTCAGTGCCCTCCCTCAAGAGGTTGGCGGGTTTGTCTGTTGATCGAGGAACCGACTCCGTTCTTCTGGTGTCGGAAGTTTACACGTCTCTTTCATTCCGAACCATTTGTAGCGATTTTTGGCAATGACGTCGTATCCGAAATCGCGAAGCGGTCTCGGTACGATACGGATGAGCCCGAGCCAACGCCATCCCCCATCCAACCCTTCTGCAATCCGGATGGCCGCATCTGACTTGAGATAAGGGACACCATCTTTCAAAAGCACGATACTGTCGATGGCTTCTGGAATCCGGTGCCGGGTCCGTAACGCTTTTCCGGCTTCGCCTTGAAGCGATGCAAAATGAAAGTGACCTTTCGTGTCACGATTCAGAATGAATTGGACACTCGCATCACAAAAATTGCAGTCCCCGTCGAACAATACGATTGCTGGCATAAACATCGCCTCCTTCACTCTTCGTAGTTACCGCTCAAGCGAAAGATTAAACGTCATGCCGCCAGTTGTCGGGTCGCCTCCATCTTGTAGAGAGACAAGTAATACAAATATCCTCCAAGCGCGCCG
Organism: Exiguobacterium sp. s150; assembly: GCF_018618435.1. NCBI lineage: Bacteria > Bacillati > Bacillota > Bacilli > Caryophanales > Exiguobacterium > Exiguobacterium sp. s150. The sequence goes on from NZ_JACSMC010000008.1 coordinate 85,513, forward strand.
AAAGCGAAGATGTAGCCGCTCATGAAGACCGGTCCGATGAACGCACCGACGACGATGCCGGTAGCGGCCACGAGTTTGGCCCCGTGGAACGTCAATCCGCCGAACGCCAAATACGAGGCCCGCCGTTCCGGGTCGAGCAAATCGACTTGCTTCACTTGGCGAATAGGAGAATAAAGGAGTTCCCCGACCGTGAAGACGATGGCGAGGACGGCCAAAACGAAAAATGAGCTCATTGACGTGATTGCCGCGAATGCGGTGACGTATAACGCGAGACCGATAAAGAACACGTGTTTCTCGCGGAAACGTTTGATGAAGGCGGTGACGGCAAACGTGATTGCGACGACGAGGAGCGTGTTCTCGAGTTGCATGAACGCCATCATCCGCACCCCGTCAAATGGGACACCGACAATCGTTCGTTCTTGAAACGTTTCGGCTAGGTGAACACCGATATAGTTCGCCATATGGAACTCGGTCGAGAAGACGAGCATGCTGCCGAGGACAAACAGCATCCAACGCCGGTCGGCGAGGGCGATCCGGTAGTTCGTGATGACCCCGACGATCGGGTTCGCCGGTGTGGCGCGGTTACCGGCATACGAATCGACGAGATACCGCTGTAGGACGAGTGTCATGATGAGTAAGACGAGCGTCATCCCGACGAATAAGGCGAAGCGATGATCGCGATAGAACAACCCGCCGAGCATGACCCCACCTGCGATGGCCAAGTTGACAAGCCAGTAGTCATACACGTAAATCGCTTTTCGATTCGATTCTTCCATCGAGTCGATAACGATCGCCTCGAGCGCCGGATAGTTCAATCCGTTTGAAATCGCATGACCGAAGTAAAGGGCGGCGACGGCGAGTGCCCAGTTGTTCGAAGGGTGAATCGCGACCGTCATGCCGATAAAGCATAAAATTTGAACGACTTGCCCGATTTGCAAGACGTGTTTTCGATTGAACCGGTCCGAGAAGTACCCACCGAACAAGCCGGTGACGTACCCGACGATGACAAAAGATGTCATGATGATCCCGGCGGCGATTTTGCCGAGTTCTGCTGAAAAGTATAAAGCCATGAATGGGAAGATTGCCGAACCGACGATGCGAATGAAAAAGCCACAGACGAGCCGGAGTCGGACGTTCGTAGGAAAATCTTTAAATTTCATGTGAGCACCTCCTTGCACCTACTTTAAACGTGGACTACACTTGGAAAAAAGAGACAAATAAAGTGGGGATGTCCACTTTTAAGGGGGAGTCCGATGAATCCGAAGCTTGTTTCCATCTATCGCTATGCCATCGAGCGGGACCGAGAGGACGTGACGTTACGCGAAGCGGTCAACGCCACGGGGTATAGTGAAAAACAAATCAAGCGAGACGTGAACGTGTGGGCGCAGTCCGGATGGGTCGAGTATCGCCCGGGCCGGGGCAGGGGGCACGAGTCCGTCATTCAGTTCGCGCCGTCGTTTAATCAGGTGTTGACGACTTGGGTAGATACGACGTTCGCCCGCATCACGATGGCCGAGGCGGCAAAATGGCTAGAATGGGAATGGCCGCCGCTGTTGCGAGAGAAAATCCAGGCTCACATCTGGGGGCGATTCGGCTTCGAACAGACGGAAGAGGATCGTTTCATCTTCCCGCGAACGAGAGCGCTCGCCTCGCTCGACCCGCTCGATATCCACATCGCGATGGAGGCGTCGCTCGCCCGCCACCTGTTCGACCGGTTGTTCGAATGGGACGGGAATGTCATCCGACCATCGCTCGCCCATCATATAGAAGCAACACGTTTCGGTTTTCGCTTATATATCCGAAAAGGGGTACTGTTCCATAACGGGATGTCGCTCTCGGCGAATGAGATCGTCTACTCGCTCAACCGATTGTTGCGATACGGGAAACAACGGTGGCTGTTCGCGCCAATCGAGCGAGTCGATTCACCGGCTCCTTTTATCGTCGACATCTATACATCTGCGCACGGTGGTTACATCGAGCGGCTCTTAGCGCAGACGCCTGCCTCGATTTCGTATAAAGGGTTTGAGGGGACGGTCGGGACAGGGCCGTTCAAACTCGAACGTGTGTCCGAAGACGTCACGCGTTTCCAAGCGTTCGAACGGGGCTTGCGTCCGCGGCCGTCGTTGGATGTCGTCGAGTTCGTGACGTTCTCGGAGGCGGACCACGCCGAATGGAGCATGCGTGACGACCATCGCCTTGTGAAATGGGTCGCCGAAGCTGGGGCGCGTTACGCCGTCTTCAACATGAGGCATTCTTGGTTGAAGGACGCCCCGGACGTTCGGCGAGCGATTCTCCGTACCATCGACAAAACGGCACTCGTCGCATTAGGCGGAGAGCGGCATCAAGTCGCCCATGGCTTTTTCCCAGAAGCGAGTCAAGAAGTGAAGCGAGAAGCGGAAGACCGCATCGATGTGCGTCCGATTCGTCTCTTGCATTTGCCTTACGCGACGGCGACGGAAGACGCCAACTTGATTGCACAACAATTGACGTTTGCGGGTTTCACCGTGGAGACAGAAGTGTATACGTTGTCCGTCTTGTTCGAGGAAGAGACGCTCCGGCGCGCCGACATCATCCTTTGTGGCGAGATGATGAATGAAGACCGCGACTTGGCGTTTCTGGCGTTCATGACGAGCGAGTTATCGCTTGTCGGGAAGTTGCTCGGTGAAGACGCGACGCTTCGGACGATGATGGACCGATATCATCAAGTCGATTTGGACGTCTGGCCGCACCTTCATCGTGAAGTCGAACGTTACGTGACCGAGCAAGCGTACGTCGTCCCGCTTTATCATGTGGCCCGCGAACGACGATTCCCGAGTTTCCTCGGCGATGTGCCGATCGACATCTATGGTCATCCGCGCTACGAGCAGCTTTGGATTCGACCATCGCTATAAAGAAACGGAGATGCCGCGGCATCTCCGTTTCTTTATAGTTCGGCGAACGCGCGGTTGACCGCGGCGATCGTCTCGTCGATATCTTGTTCCGTATGTTCTGTCGTCAAGAACCAGGCCTCGTATTTCGAAGGGGCCAGGTTGACGCCATTCTCGAGCATGAGCTTGAAGAAACGGCCGAACACCTCGCCGTCCGACTTTTCGGCACCGTCATAGTCGGTGACGATTTCGTCTGTGAAGTAGACCGTGAGCGCCCCTTTCAAGCGGTTGAGGGTGATCGTCACACCGTGTGTGTTTGCCGCCTCGCGAATTCCGGCCTCGAGCCGGGCGCCGAGGGCGTCGAGTTTCTCATAGACGCCCGGCTGTTCCAACACTTCAAGGCAGGCGATCCCGGTCGCCATCGAAGCAGGGTTTCCGGCCATCGTCCCGGCTTGGTACGCAGGGCCGAGCGGCGCGACGGTCTCCATGATTTCAGCTTTCCCGCCATAAGCACCGATTGGCAATCCGCCACCGATCACTTTTCCGAGTGCCGTCATGTCTGGCTCAATGCCGTACACTTGTTGCGCGCTACCGTAAGTGAAGCGGAACGCCGTGATGACCTCATCATAGATGACGAGGGCGCCATGTTCATGGGTGATGTCGTTGACGGCTTGGAGGAAACCTGGTTTTGGTTCTACGATGCCGAAGTTCCCGACGATCGGCTCGACGAGGACGCAAGCGACTTGTTCGCCCCATTCGTTCATCATGTTACGGAACGCCTCGACGTCATTGAACGGGACGGTGATGACTTCTTTGGCGGTCGCACGTGTGACACCGGCAGAATCTGGTGAGCCGAGTGTCGCCGGACCGCTTCCTGCGGCGATGAGCATCAAGTCTGAGTGGCCATGGTAGCAACCGCTGAACTTGACGACGAGTTCGCGTCCGGTGTAGGCACGGGAAACCCGGATCGTCGTCATGACGGCTTCCGTCCCGGAGTTGGTGAACCGGACTTTATCCATCGATGGGATGGCATCTTTCAATTTCTTCGCAAAATCGACTTCAAGGGCGTGGGGTGTCCCATAAAGCAGTCCTTTTGATGACGCCTCCATCAAGGCGCGATGAATGTGCGGGTGGGCGTGACCGGTGATGATTGGACCGTAAGCCGCTAAATAGTCGATATAGCGATTGCCATCCACATCATAAAAATATGCTCCTTCCCCGCGCTCCATATAGACGGGAGCGCCGCCGCCAACGGCCTTAAACGAGCGTGAAGGACTGTTGACGCCACCGACGATGTGGGTCTGTGCCTCTTCGTACAAGACGTCTGACTGTTTCCGGGTAGATGATGTTGACATATGTATTGCCTCCTTTTACAAATTCGCACTTATTGTATCATAGCCGTCAACCGCTTAAGCTCGACGTTTGACGACTGCTTTAGAAATCAGTACACTATTTATAAAGATTACTATGTAAGAAATAGGTTAATTCTAACTAACATTTCGCATGAGTTCTAATAGAAGAAATGAGGGATTGACGTGGGAAGCGAGATGCTTGACCATGCTGTTCAGTCGCTCCGAGAACATGGAGTCAGAATGACGCCTCAGCGCCAGGCCATTTTGGAGTACCTCGTCACGGAGCACAGTCATCCGACAGCGGATGACATTTACAAGGCGCTATCGGGACGTTTTCCGAACATGAGTGTCGCCACGGTATATAATAACTTGCGCGTCTTCAAAGAGATTGGACTCGTTCAAGAAATGAACTATGGAGATGCCTCGAGCCGATTTGATTTCGTCACTTCGCGTCACTATCACATTATCTGTGATACGTGTGGAAAAGTCGTCGACTTCAATTACCCGGTACTCGATGAGATTGAAGCGGTCGCTTCTCAGTTGACCGGCTTCAAAGTCGATCGTCACCGTCTTGAAGTGTACGGGACATGTCCGACGTGCCAGGCTGAACAAACGCATACACATTAAAAAAACACATCCGACACGCGGATGTGTTTTTTATTCGTGTTGCTCGGATTGGCGTTTGTTATACTTTTCGTCAAACTCTTTTCCTTCTAATGAGCGATCAATCGTCAATGGCTCGTCGCAATGCATACATAAATCGACGCGGCCGAGCATCTTTGTCTCTCTCTCACAATTCGGGCACGTGACGATGATTGCTTTCGTCGATGCCATTCCGATGATGAAGTAAAGGGCAGAACTCGATAACACCATCAAGAAACCGAGTAACATGAAAATAATCATCAGCCACGTGATGTTCTTCGCGAGCAACCCGAGGTACATGACACCGATTCCGCCGAAGATGAGCAATAGCGCGACGTTCCGAGCTCGGTTGATTTTATTCCCCCGTTTTTTCATTCCACAATCCCTCCATGTCTGCCTTTACTATATCTTATCTATCGAGCGGTGAGAAGTTCGTACGTTCAATGGCAGGAGAATTTTATAAACAAGGCGAATCAATTTCGTAGCAGAGTAGATACTTGTGTGGACGAAGTGTTCACAATGAGAAAGAAGGGGTCAAGGTGACGATGGAATACGCCACACGAACGATTTATTCAGAATATGCAGCCTTGAAAACAACGCTCGGGATTATCGAGGTGAAGAAAAAGCGACCGAGAGATCCGTTGACTGATCAATCGGATCGGCTGTTGATTGTTATCGAGGCGAAAGACGATCCGTTTTGGACGGTGAAACACTATCAAATCGGGCAAGAAAAAATTGTCCTTCACGTTGTGAGCGATTCGATGATGGATCGCTGGATTGTCTTGAATGAAAATCGACGTGCCATTCATTGGATAGAGGACGGTATGGTGTTATTTGAGAGAAATGAATTCTTACTAGAACTTCGGCAGCGATTGCGCAACTTCTCAAATGAAGAACAACGTCTCCAACTTTCGCTTGCGTTCGCGAAACTGCTCAGACGGTTCGAAGACGGCCGCAGTTTGTTTTTACAAGGAGAATATCAAGACGCATTCACGCAAATCCATCATGCCTTGACGCACTTGGCGCGGTTGTCGATTTTAGAGGCCGGCATTCATCCGGAGATCATCTTATGGAAACAAGTCCGGAAATTAGATTTAGAAGTGTATAAGCTACACGAAGAGCTTGTGAGCGGGGGCGAAGAGCTCGAACAGCGCATTCATCTCGTTATCATTGGGATGGAGCACTTGATTCAATCGAAAGTGTTGCCGGGAACACTGTTGTTGCTTCAAGTCATGCAACGACAAGAAGAACCATGGTCGTTCTCAGAACTAATGGAACACCCGGACTTGCAAGAGTTACGTGTCGATTTAGGGAGCATCATTAGTTTCCTTGTCCGGAAAGGCTATGTCCGGGCAGTTGCGCGTCCGACGAAGGGCGTCGGGGTTGAAGCAATCGCGTATGAAATTTCTTAAGAATAGAATGAGAATGGGGATTGTATGATTGATGAAAGTGATAAAGTTTCTATTAAGTAGTGTATTCATCATCGTTGCGACTGTTTTTTTAACTTTCGTGGTCGCGATATTTACTATGGGAGACCCGATTGCGGGAGGGCGTCCAATCATGTGGACGCTTTGGTTTGTCGCCGCACTGGCGATTGTGATCATTGCGCTATATGATTTCTCAAAACTCTCCAAACAAAACTTAAAACGCGTCGGCTTGGTTGGAACGGTCATCGCGGTCGTCTTGTTCGCATCCGTCAAAGGCTATTATGTATATACGGCGGGGCTGCGAATTGAAGAGCGGGGCGTGGAGCTACAAGACTACCGTCCATTTAAACCGGAATCCAATTTAGCAAAACTGGATGCGCCGGCTTCCTTTAAGGTCGAGGAAGAACTCCCTCGTCTCGATGGGGCGACAGCGCTCTACCCACTCTATGCTTCTTTTGTCGAGGCGACCTATCCACAAGGAGACTATGACCCGTACGATATCGAGTGGGGGAACAGTGCGGTCGTCTCAACGACAACGGGTGAAGCGTATGAACGATTGATTAATGGGAAAACGGATATCATTTTTGTCGCCGGCCCTTCAGATCAACAAATCGCCGCAGCGGAACGAAAAGGTGTCGCGTTCAACATGACACCAATTGGACGTGAGGCGTTCATCTTCTTTGTCCATGAAGACAATCCGGTTGACTCACTTGAATTAGAAGAGATTCAGCAAATCTATTCAGGGGAAATTCGGAATTGGCAAGAAGTCGGTGGTAAGAATGACTCGATTCGTGCGTTTCAGCGGCCGGAAGGAAGCGGAAGTCAGACTGCTTTGCAGCGAATGATGGGTGAACGGAAATTGATGGACGCCCCGGTCGAGGATGTCCCGGAAGGTATGGGTGGCATCATCGAACAGACGGCCGCTTACCAAAACCATAAAAATGCGATTGGCTTCTCTTTCCGCTTCTATGCGACCGAGATGATTGAAGACCATGACATTAAACTGGTTCAAGTGAATGGTGTGGCTCCGACGGTTGAAACGATTGCCGATGGGACGTATCCGATTACGTCGGAGTTTTATGCGATCACGACTGAGGATCGTTATGAAGAGTTCAAGCCTTTCCTAGACTGGATGGGTTCGGAAGAAGGGCAGACGCTCGTAGAGAGAACAGGGTATGTTCCACTCGCTAAAGACTAATGGGTTGGGCCTCGAGAGACGAGGCTCAACTTTTTTTATTTATTTATGAATTTTCTATTGACGATGTGGGAATTAGAGATTATAGTTATAAACGTTGTCACGGCAAAAGATTATTTCAGAAAAACAATTTGTGAAAAAAGTTGTTGACTGCGAGAACGACGACGTGATAGATTAATAAAGTCGCCAAGCGCGACAGACGAACTTTGAAAACTGAACGATGAGGCAAAAATAAGTTTTAAATTTTGAATGAAGCGCAAGCTTCGTCATTTCAAGAGCTATATCAAATTCTTTGGAGAGTTTGATCCTGGCTCAGGACGAACGCTGGCGGCGTGCCTAATACATGCAAGTCGA
>NZ_JACSMC010000071.1:0-1294 GCF_018618435.1 Exiguobacterium sp. s150
TAGACTGACCTAGCTATATGAGACACTAATAAAAACACCTTATTAGGCTGCCACCACACCATATTTTATCGGTGTGAGGTAGCCTAATTTTTCTTGGATACGCTCTTCGTTATAGTAAGTTAAGTAATGGTCCACCCGCTCACGCACTTCATGGTCACTTAACGAGTTGAACTTGACGTACTGGAACTCCTCAGACTTCAAATTCGAATGAAACGATTCAATCACCGCATTATCCCAACAGTTGCCTCTTCGGGACATGCTGCTCGTCATATGATTCCTCTTGACCAAATCTTGAAAGGCATATGATGTATAGACACTTCCTTGATCCGAATGGATGATGATCCCTTCGGGATTGTTCCGACTCTCCAACGCCATCTTTAACGTATCGATGACGAGGGGCGTCTGTTGATGCTCGTATAGCTTATAGGCAACGATTTCATTGTTGAATAGGTCGATGATTGTGGAGAGGTACTTCGTCGTGCTCCCGTATTGGATATAGGTGATGTCCGTCACCCACTTCTTATTCGGTTCACTGGCCGTGAAGTCTCGCTTGAGAAGGTCAGGTGCGATGATGATGCTCTCGCCCTGAGACTTCCATTTCCGTTTAGGCTTGATCCGACACTGGAGATGGTGCTTCTGCATGATTCTTTGTACGGTGTTCCGGTTAGCCGCCAATTCATAGGTTTGCTCTAACAGGGCTTTTATCTTTCGATGTCCATATCGATACTTCGTAAGCTTACACACTTCGATGACTGTTTGCTCCAGCACCGAAGGTTGCTTCACCGGTTCTTTGACCCAACGGTAATAGGTTGCCCGTGGCACGTCTAGGACACGTAGGATGGTCGTGACCGTATATTTGCTCTTCAGGCGCTCTACAGTCTTTAACGCTATTTCTTTTTCAACTCTCTTTCGATCTCCATGAATTTTTTTAAGATGTCGTTCTCCGTCTTCAGGTGGGATAGTTGACGCTCTCTCTTGTCATCCTCACTGGCGGAATCAGGACCGAGTCCGTAGGTGTATTGCTTCCCGATGGGCTGGTCAAATCGATAGATTTCATTGGACCGATACCATCTCATCCATGTGTGGATCTGTGATTCGTTTTTGATCCCGTGTTTCTCCATGATCTCTCTAGTCGTCAACTCACCGCTCAGTTTGTCTTTCACCACTGCCCATTTCACTTCACTTGAATATACGTTTTTGCCCACGCAAAAACACCTCCGATGCTAGCACTTTTTTTAAGTGTACCACTGCGAAGGTGTTTTTATATTGTCTCAAAAATTTAGGTTAGCCCAAT
>NZ_JACSMC010000072.1:0-1292 GCF_018618435.1 Exiguobacterium sp. s150
ATTTAACTAAATCAGGCGAGAATTCTCCCTCCTCTAAGCGTCCGGGGCGAAGCCCAGCGTAGGTGGGAGATGAATCGCCCGTGCTAGCAAGATTATATGTGCTTGGTATAATGGATGTAACCAACCAAAAGGACTGAACTATCAATGAAAATGGATACGAACAAACATTCAGTCTTTCTTCTGAACTACCATCTCGACAAGGAGAGGCGTGATCACTTTGCTGAAGGCGTATAAGTTTCGATTGTATCCAACGACACCACAACAAGAATCCTTCATGAAGACGTTCGGTTGCGTCCGTTTCGTCTACAATAAGATGCTCGAGGAACGGATCCGGCTGTATGAAGAGTCGAGGCTGAACCCTGACACGAAGCAGAAGCTCCCGACCCCGGCGAAGTACAAGCCCGAATTCCCTTTCTTGCAAGAAGTCGATAGCCTGTCACTGGCGAACGCCCAGATGGACTTGAACAAGGCATACGCCAACTTCTTCCGTGACAAAACTGTGGGGTTCCCGAAATTCAAGTCGAAGCACGGCGACCGTGCCTCCTACACGACCAACAATCAGAACGGGAGCGTCCGGATCGAGGGCGGGAAGGTGAGACTCCCTAAGATCGGCTTCGTGAAGTTCAAACAACATCGTCCTTTCAAGGGGATCATCAAGTCCGCGACAATCTCGATGACGAAGACGGGCAAGTTCTTCGTCTCCATCCTCGTCAATCAGGATGACGAGCAATGGATCCCGGTTAAGAACAAGATCGGCATCGACCTCGGGCTGGAACACTTCGCCATCATGACAGACGATGACATGGTCTCCGAGAAGATCGACAACCCTCGTTTTCTCCGTAAATCTGAAAAGAAGGTCAAGAAGGCGCAGCGCGCTCTGTCTCGTAAGAAAATAGGAAGCAAGAACCGGGAGAAAGCCAAACTGATTCTCGCCAAGAAACATGAGAAAATCGCAAATCAACGTAAAGACTTCCTTCATAAGCTGTCGAAGCGAATCGTTGACGAGAACCAAGTCATCGTCGTGGAGACATTGAAATCGAAGAACATGATGAAGAACCACAGGGTCGCCAAATCGATCGCAGATGTCAGTTGGTACGAGTTCGTCCGACAACTCGAATACAAATCAAACTTCTACGGACGGACGCTCATCAAGGCCGACCAATGGTACGCATCGACACAAATCTGTTCTTCCTGCGGCGAAAAAGGCGAGAAGAAAACAGTGGATGTCCGCGAATGGACGTGTACCTGTGGCGCTCACCATGATCGAGACATCAATGCGAGCATCAATCTTC
>NZ_JACSMC010000073.1:0-1167 GCF_018618435.1 Exiguobacterium sp. s150
CCCGTTCCCATGCCGAACACGGAAGTTAAGCGCTTCAGCGCCGAAAGTAGTTGGGGGTCTCCCCCTGTGAGGATAGGACGTTGCCAGGCGGTTTGTTTTTTTGAAAAAGTTATTGACTTATCTGTCTAGGACATTTAAAATAGGTAAAGTCGATGCAATACTTAATGTGGTCCTGTGGTGTAGTGGTTAACATGCCTGCCTGTCACGCAGGAGATCGCGGGTTCGACCCCCGTCAGGACCGCCATTTTTTAATTTCATATTGGCTTTGTAGCTCAGTTGGTAGAGCAAAGGACTGAAAATCCTTGTGTCGGCGGTTCGATTCCGTCCAAAGCCACCATTTACAGCGCCGGTGTAGCTCAGTTGGTAGAGCATCTGACTTGTAATCAGAGGGTCGAGGGTTCGAATCCTTTCGCCGGCACCATTTTTGCATGGCGGTTGTGGCGAAGTGGTTAACGCACCGGATTGTGATTCCGGCATTCGAGGGTTCAATTCCCTTCAGCCGCCCCATTTTTTAATTAATGAGCCATTAGCTCAGTTGGTAGAGCATCTGACTTTTAATCAGAGGGTCGCAGGTTCGAGCCCTGCATGGCTCACCATTTCTCATTAATTAACTATACTTAAATATTGTGCGGGTGTGGCGGAATTGGTAGACGCGCTAGACTTAGGATCTAGTGTCTTTGACGTGGGGGTTCGAGTCCCTTCACCCGCATCTCCTCAAACTTCATTATGCGGAAGTAGTTCAGTGGTAGAATACGACCTTGCCAAGGTCGGGGTCGCGGGTTCGAATCCCGTCTTCCGCTCCATTTACATGCGGTCGTGGCGGAATCGGTAGACGCGCTAGGTTGAGGGCCTAGTGGTGGTTAACACCGTGGAGGTTCAAGTCCTCTCGACCGCATTTTATATTGCACCCTTAGCTCAGCTGGATAGAGCGTTAGACTACGAATCTAAAGGCCGGGAGTTCGAATCTCTCAGGGTGCACCATTTTAACGGGAAGTAGCTCAGCTTGGTAGAGCACTTGGTTTGGGACCAAGGGGTCGCAGGTTCGAATCCTGTCTTCCCGACCATTTATTTTTTTGGTCTTTGAAAACTGAACGATGAGGCAAAAATAAGTTTTAAATTTTTGAATGAAGCGCAAGCTTCGTCATTTCAAGAGCTATATCAAATTCT
>NZ_JACSMC010000074.1:0-1140 GCF_018618435.1 Exiguobacterium sp. s150
GAGATCGTGAAATACTGTTTGGAGAATGGACGCAACTACCAGCAGACCGCGGAACAATATCAGGTGTCCTATGCCCAGGTGTATGGCTGGATCAAAAAGTATGACACGAACGGGGCAGAAGCGCTCCTAGACCGCCGTGGTCGTACGAAGCCAGAGGACGAACTAAGCGAAGAAGAGAAGCTGAAACGCCGGATCCAGCAAATGGATCTTGAGAACGAACTTCTTCGTGCGGACATCTTGTTTCTAAAAAAGTTAGAGGAGATCGAGAGGAGGTCATGATCAGCCAGGTACGGCTACAGCAACGATATATCGCCATCAAAGAATTGAACGAAGAGGAGGCCCTTTCGATCGTGCTCCTCTGTCGAGTCGCCGGCATCTCACGGGCGGCCTATTACAAATGGTTGAATCGCACCATACCGGTGCGTCAAGAAGAGAACGAGAAGCTTCTGGAGGACATCCGTCTACTCTATGACCAGGCGAACGGCACATACGGGTACCGTCGGATCACGATGACGATCAACCGGCTGCGCCGGCAACAAGGCCTGTCCCCGTTCAATGAAAAGCGAGTCTATCGCTTGATGCATATCCATGGGATCCAATCGGTCATCCGCCGGAAGCGGAAGAAGCATAAGAAGTCAACGCCGCAGCACGTGGCCGAGAACCTGATGAACCGAGAGTTCAGCGCGTCCCGACCGGACGAGAAATGGTGCACCGACGTCACCGAGTTCAAATATGGTGCCGGGAAGAAGGCATACCTGAGCGCGATCATCGACCTGTATGACGGCTCGATCGTCGCCTATCGCATCGGGAAGTCCAACAACAACGCTCTCGTCTTCCAGACGATGATGCCGGCCATCGCGGGGCTCCGTACAGGAGCACGTCCGATGATCCATAGCGACCGAGGGTTCCAATATACCTCGAGAGGGTTCAAACGAATGGTAGAAGACGCGGGAATGACCCGCAGCATGTCCCGGGTCGGACGTTGCATCGACAACGCCCCGATCGAGAGTTTTTGGGGCACCTTGAAAGTGGAGATGTACTACTTGCGTGAGTTCCAGGCCTATAGCGAACTCACAGCGGCCATCGAGAACTACATATCGTTCTACAACCACGATCGTCTCCAGAAACGACTGAACGGCT
>NZ_JACSMC010000076.1:0-1012 GCF_018618435.1 Exiguobacterium sp. s150
AAAGCCCATAGCGACGGCCTCGTGTAGAATGAAGTTACCACACAAACATTCAGACGGAGGAATCGCTATGAGCTACACCCATCTTACCACAGCCGAACGCGTGAAAATAGAGACCTACCTGGAGCTCGGGATGTCCGTACGGTCCATCGCGAGACGGCTCGGGCGACAGCCCTCGACCGTCTCGCGGGAGATCAGACGGAACCCCGGCTACACGGCCGAACGCGCACAGGAGCGCTACGCCAATGCGAAGCGAAACTGCGGCGCCAAGACGAAGCTCGACGACATGATGCGCCGGACGATCATCGAGAAGCTGCGGGCGACCTGGTCCCCGGAACAGATAGTGGGTCGTCTCTTCGACGGGAAAATCGCCTTCTCGACCATCTATCGTTGGATCTATTCGAGGCTGATCGACGTACCGGTGACCGTGCTCCGCCAAAAGGGCAAGCGCCAGAAACCGATAGAGACACGTGGTCGGTTCAACATCGGTCTGTCCATCGCCAAACGTCCGAGAGAGGTGCGCACACGCGAGACATTCGGCCACTGGGAGCTCGACACCGTCGTCTCCGGGCGTGGGAAGTCGAGGGCGTGCGTCGCGACGTTCATCGAGCGAAAGAGCCGGTTCTACATCGCCCTGCCGATCACCGACCGCAGCGCGGCCTCGATGGAGGAGGCGATCCACACGGTCCACGCGGCCTTCCCAGCGGGCACGTTCAAGACGGCGACGACGGACCGGGGCAAGGAGTTCAGCTGTCACGAGCGCGTCCGGGCGACACTCGGCGTGCCGATGTATTTCGCCGACCCGTACTCGTCGTGGCAGCGCGGCAGCAACGAGAACGCCAACGGCCTCCTGCGCGAGTTCTTCCCGAAAGGATCGGACTTTGCGACGGTCGGCCAAGGCGAGGTCGTGGACGCGCTCGCCAAGATCAACGGGCGGCCGAGGAAATGTCTGGGCTGGAAGACCGCACACGAGGCCTTCACGGAGGAAGTGTTGCGCTTAATTTGACAAACCGTC
>NZ_JACSMC010000077.1:0-940 GCF_018618435.1 Exiguobacterium sp. s150
AATTAGGCTACCTCACACCGATAAAATATGGTGTGGTGGCAGCCTAATAAGGTGTTTTTATTAGTGTCTCATATAGCTAGGTCAGTCTATATGCTCCTCTTTTTTTGGGGGGTTCGATATTTCTTTATACGAATCTTGTCTAAAAATAGGTTCAAAGAGCATAAGGGGAAACTGCTATCACTTTCTGTGATAGCCCAGGCAGAGCCTGGGGTTTCCGTGATATCATCAAAAGTCCGAAAATGGCACGAAATGTGCCAGTGAAAACACGAAAGTGGCACGAAATGTGCCACTTTTTTATTCGTCGTTCGCGTCCATATACAACTTGAAAATGAAATTCCGTCGCGCTTCCCGTTGTGCTCTTGTCTTGATGTACGGATTCTCTTTTTCGTATTCGATGATGTCGCTTTCGAGGAAGAGTGCCGTCCGATTGTTCGCGACATATTGTACGGGAAGAGGGAATTTGTCCTCTCCTTTTTTGTCGTGGAGACTTTGTCTTGGCATGTCCCAACGAACAGAAAGGTCGGCGATTGTGAGTAGTTTTGGTATGTCGTTTGGTTTGGTCATTCGTGGTCGCTGCATGTTGTTTTCGTCCCTTCACGAGATATCGAAGATAAGGAGTGCCCATTTACATACTGACACTTGTCAGGCAGTATTTTTATGGTCGCCCGTCCGGTCGAAAAAAGCAATGGCTTTTAGCTAAAGGTTTTTGGAAGGATACTGAAATAACGTATTGTCAGAAAAATCAAGAAGGCGTACAATAGGCAGTAACAAAATACGGACGGAAACAACAAAAAACGCCACTTCTCCCTTCAGCTCGTTTGGCGACAAGTTGAAGATCATTGAAGTGACGATTTTGTATAGCGGTGTGTAAGAGACATCGCTATTGAAGGTTAGGGGTACAAAGCAGGTACGCACCTAACTTAGATGAACTTATCATACT
>NZ_JACSMC010000078.1:0-832 GCF_018618435.1 Exiguobacterium sp. s150
CCGTTCCCATGCCGAACACGGAAGTTAAGCGCTTCAGCGCCGAAAGTAGTTGGGGGTCTCCCCCTGTGAGGATAGGACGTTGCCAGGCATTACATATTTGGAGGATTAGCTCAGCTGGGAGAGCACCTGCCTTACAAGCAGGGGGTCGGCGGTTCGATCCCGTCATCCTCCACCATTTACACCTGCCGGTGTAGCTCAGTTGGTAGAGCATCTGACTTGTAATCAGAGGGTCGAGGGTTCGAATCCTTTCGCCGGCACCATTTTTTTTAAAAGTCTACCGCATGAATTATACCTTGCCGGGGTGGCGGAATTGGTAGACGCACAGGACTTAAAATCCTGCGAGGGTTTCCTCGTGCCGGTTCAAGTCCGGCCCTCGGTACCATTTATAAACATCCATGAAGGATCATTCGTCTCGCACCCTTAGCTCAGCTGGATAGAGCGTTAGACTACGAATCTAAAGGCCGGGAGTTCGAATCTCTCAGGGTGCACCATTTTTTTCGGGAAGTAGCTCAGCTTGGTAGAGCACTTGGTTTGGGACCAAGGGGTCGCAGGTTCGAATCCTGTCTTCCCGACCATCATACCTTTATGGGGCCTTAGCTCAGCTGGGAGAGCGCCTGCCTTGCACGCAGGAGGTCAGCGGTTCGATCCCGCTAGGCTCCACCAATTTATTTTTATGACGAACTTTGAAAACTGAACGATGAGGCAAAAAAATGTTTTAAATTTTTGAATGAAGCGCAAGCTTTGTCATTTCAAGAGCTATATCAAATTCTTTGGAGAGTTTGATCCTGGCTCAGGACGAACGCTGGCGGCGTGCCTAATACATGCAAGTCGA
>NZ_JACSMC010000079.1:0-757 GCF_018618435.1 Exiguobacterium sp. s150
CCTTCCATCTCCGTCATCAGTTCACCCAAACGCAACTCACGCTGGCGGACCGACGGATCTCGCATGATTTCCTCGTATCTCGATTCGAACCCCTTTATCGTCATCAACATCTTCATCACTCCTTCTATTATTTTTTCTTCTCGACGTAATTCCGCAGCACGCCCTCGACCAACTCGTAAAGTTTCACATCGTTCTCCAGGGCGATCTGCTTCAACTGCTTGTGTAGCGCCACATCCATGTCCACCGAAACCTTTTTGCGATTGATCCGTTCCGGTTTCGTCTCGATCGCGAAATAGTCGTCATCCAGCCGGGACTGCCCCGTGACCGGGTCGATCTTCAACGGATCCGTGGCGACACACTTCATCTTTGTCACGCTGGAACGGCTCGTCTGCACGAAATCGAGCACCTTCTTGTCCGCATTCGGATGGCTGCGGTCGATATGCCAGCGCTTCGTCCGTTGGTCGAACGTCGCCCCTGCCGACTTCAACGCCTCTCGTAGCTTCTCCTTGCCCACCGGCGCATGTTGCTTCGCCAGGTCCAGGAACTTCATGCGCTCGTTCAATTCCGTCACCTCGTAGATCGTGAGGTCCATGTTCTTCATCGGAGACCATCCTTTCTTCTTTGGTTGTTGCCAACCTTCCCTCTTACCTTCTTGATTCTTCGCAATTGGGGCTAATCCCTTCTTGTTTTTCCTTCTGGATCGCCCTGGCATCCTGTCGGATGTCTCGGGCGATCCTCTCCAGGTCTTCCTTCTCTC
>NZ_JACSMC010000080.1:0-656 GCF_018618435.1 Exiguobacterium sp. s150
TCCGGCTCACCTTGCTCACCTTCTTTTTAGGTTCGCTGGGCTCGGCGGGCTCTAGCGCTTTTTTCCGTGCGCGGACCGATCCTCGTTCACGCGCGCCATCAGCTCGTCCTCGACCGCAGTGACGACCGCGTCGACCTCGGTCTTGTCGAACTTCTTCTTGCTGGCGTTCGCCCGGATATGGGTCGAATCCGTGAGGAGGATCCGTCCCGAGACGAGGTGATGCGCCTCCGCCTGGTGGATGATGTCGTCAAAAATTTGTTGGAAGACGTCCGTCCCGGCGAACCGTCGCCGGTAGGCTTGGCTGATCGTCGAATGGTCAGGGACTTTCTCGTCCATCCCGAGCCCGAGGAACCATCGGTACGCCAGGTTCGTCTCGATCTCCTTGATGGTCTGGCGGACGGACCGGATGTTGAATAACGGGCCGAGGAGGATGATCTTGATGAGGATCTCCGGATCGATGCCGGGCTGCCCGGTGTTCGAATAGAGCGGTGCACACAGACGATGGAGAAGTCGACATGGCGGTCGATCTTTCGGACAAGGTGGTCTTTCGGGACCAACTGGTCCAACGAGGCCGCGGTGTGGATCGGTTCATGACGTTTGGCGATGTGGGCTCGGTACATGATTGATTCCCCTTCCTGTTCGGAGGCGGTGACGGT